>NNSL01000462.1 GCA_003123965.1 Balneolaceae bacterium SMO_bin1 | reverse complement strand
ATTTAGAAGAACCGGCAGCAGATAGCTCGATTTTATTATCAGTTCGGGCAATCCCATTGAATATTGAAAGCGGTCGGGGACAACCAGGTAAGGCAGCAATAAGTAAACGAGCCATAGCAGAATAAAAATGGCTGCCTCGCTTGATAAAGGGCGTGATATGTTTAGTGGGCGATTCAAACTACACTAATTAAAATCATCTCAGACAGCTTAGCAACCTTTTACTGCAAGCTTAGTCCAATTATCGACGATCGTTACCTGTAATTCGATAAACAACTAAGTCGGTTCCCTCAGGTTGTTGATCCCTATCACTCAGTTGTTCATATAGTTTAATTTTAAATAGACATGGAGAGTAGTATCTATAAAATAATTTTACAACTTCGGATGAACGAACAGGCATGTTAAAGTTGTATCTATGCATACGCTATATAAACTAATACTTAATAGATTTTCGGTGTGGAAAAAATAAATCAAAAAATATTGAAAGTGCCGGCTTTGTTGTTGCTTAGTGTGATAATGGCCGGCTGCTATGGAGGCGCTACTCCTGATAATGGCGGAGATACGGCCAACAGTGTAGTACCGGCCGTTGAAGCAGTGAAAGCCCGTTACGGAGCCTTGCCTTTAACGGAGCGCTTAAGCGGTACCGTGCGAGCAGATAACCAAGTGATGTTAAGTCCTGAAATTGCCGGCCCTATAGCGCAAGTGTATGTTCAAAACGGCGATCGCGTAGAGCAGGGTGATGCTCTGGTTAAAATTAAAGATGACCAGTACCAAGAGCAGCTGCAGCAAGCCCAGGCCGGCGCCAACATCAGTCGCGCGCAACTAAAGCAGGCCCAATCTGAATTGAGACAGCTGCAGGGGCAGTTTGAGCGTATTAAGTCGCTGCGAGAGCGCGATCTAAGCAGCGAGCAAGAGTTTGAAAACATTCAGAGCCAGGTTGAATCAGCCGAAGCGGATGTTGAGCTGGCGCAGGCTCAACTGGAACAGGCGCAGGCTACCATTCAGGAACAGCAAAATTTGCTTAATAATACGGTAGTACGGGCGCCAATTACCGGAACGGTAGGCCAGCGCAATGCTGAAGTTGGTATGCAGGTTAGTAGCAGCACCCAGCTTTTTATTATTGGTAACTTACAGAGCGTAAAAATTGAGGTTGTACTGACTGAGGACATGCTCAATACGATTGATATAGGCCAGCGGGCGCTTGTGTATGTAAATCAGCGATCGAATAATGAGCAGCCACTTGAAGCCACAGTTGCTCGCATATCACCCTTCTTAAATGATGTAACACGCAGCACTGAAGCTGAAATTGAGGTGACAAATAACGAAGAAATGCTTAAGCCGGGGATGTTTGTTCCGGTTGATATTCTGTATGGTGACAGCCAGCAAGCTACCCTTATTCCTACCAGCGCGCTGTATACCGATCCGGAAAGCGGCAATGAGGGGGTTTTTGTAGCGCCCTCCATCGGTTTGGAAATTGAACCTGCCGATTCTATTAACCCCGATAGCCCGCCCCCGCTTACTGAACCAACCCAAGTGCAATTTCAAGAAGTTGAAGTAATAGCCAGCGGCCGCATGGAAGTGGCAGTTGAAGGCATAGAGTCCGGCAGCTGGGTTGTAACCGTAGGCCAAAACCTGTTATCGCAGGGCCGCGGCCAGGCAAGGGTACGCACTGTTAACTGGGAACGTATTTTCACGATGCAGCAGCTGCAGCGACAAGATTTATTGGATCAAGTATTGGGCAGCCAGGCACGCTTGCAAGACAACCCCTCCTAAACATTTAAAAATTTGGAATAATGGCACTAACTAATATCTCCGTAAAGCGGCCCATTGCTACCACAATGGTTTTTTTAATTGTTATTGTGCTGGGCATCGTGGCATTTCGCTATTTGCCGGTAGGACTTTTGCCGCCTGTTGAATATCCGCAGTTAACGGTATCAACGGAATACCCTAATGTTGGGCCCGAAGAAATTGAAAAAATTATTACCCAGCCGGTTGAAAATGCCATTGCCGGTGTGCCGGGTATTGAGCGGGTGCGATCCAGCTCTGAGGAAGGGGAAAGTGATGTTACGCTTGAATTTTCGCAAGGTACTGATCTGGACGTCGCCGCCAATGATGTACGCGCTGCACTTGATCGCCTGCGCGACGAACTTCCGCCAGAAGCTGAACCACCACAAATCCGAAAATTTGATCCTAATAATTTCCCCATCGTCATAGTTGGTGCCAACTCTGATCGCAATCTGCAGGAGCTTACCCAGCTTTTAGAGCGCGAGGTGACCCAACGTTTTGAGCAGATACCCGGGGTAGGCTCCATTGATATTTGGGGCGGCGTGTATAAAGAAGTACACGTAAACTTAAAACGGGATCGTCTGAAGGCCAGCGGACTTTCTTCAGCCCAAGTGCAGCAAGCAATTGCCAGTGAAAATGTAAATCTGCCCGGCGGCAACGTTAATTCTGGTATACAGCAGCTCTACGTACGCACGCAGGGTGAATATGAATCGCTCAATCAAATTTCCAACACCATCATCACAGTAGTTGATGGCAAGCCCATTCGCGTAAAAGATGTTGCCAAAGTAAAGTGGGGATATGAGGATTTAAACCGCCTGGTAACTATCGATAAAAAACCCATGGTTCGGTTTGGAATTCGTAAGCAGTCTGGTGCTAACACGGTTGCCGTAGCCGCCGACATTCGGTCACGGATTGAGCAAATTAATGCCGAGCGTGACGATATGGAACTGTTCGTTACCACAGATCAGAGTGAATTCATCCAGAACTCCATTAGCAATGTGCAGCGCTCAGCCATTTGGGGTGGGCTGCTGGCGGTATTTATTCTGTATATTTTCTTCCGCAACGGCTCCTCCACGCTTATCATCGCTACGGCTATTCCAATATCTATTATTGCAACATTTGCACTCCTATATTTTAATGACCTAACGCTCAATCAAATGAGTTTTGGGGGGCTCGCATTAGGTGTTGGCCTCATTGTTGATAACGCCATTGTGGTGCTCGAAAATATTGTGAGGCTTCGCGAAGAACGCGGTGAAGACCTTGAGACCAGTGCGTTAGTGGGAACCAAGGAAGTAGGCGGAGCTATCGTCGCCTCTACTCTTACAACCTCCGTAATATTTTTGCCGGTGGTATTTATGCAAACCATTACAGGAATGATTTTTCAGCAGCTGGCGCTCGTAGTTGTATTTGCACTGGTTTGTTCGCTGTTTGTAGCTCTTACGCTTGTGCCCATGCTGTCCAGCAAGTTTTTGAGCGTTCAGCCCAATACAGACAAAAAGAAGAAAAAGAAAAGCTGGTTTCAGCGATGGTTCAATAAGCTTGAAGATAGCTATATGAATATTCTCGAAAAGGCGCTCAATTATAAGGCCGCGATATTTGGTGCTACAGCCGTGCTGGTTGTGGGTTGCTTCCTTTTAGTGCCCATCATACCATTTGAACTTGCACCGCAATCGGATGCGGATGAAATTGACGTTGATTTTGAGATGGCGCAGGGAACCAATATCGCCGTTCAAAATATGTATTTGCAGGAACTCGAGCAGGTAGTCCGTTCAACCCTTCCTATGGATGATGTTGAGCACCTGACAACCGATGTGCGCGACGGACGAGCGGAAGTTGAAATTGCGATGGTGGAAGCGTCTGAGCGCTCGGTGAGCACCTCAGCCCTGGCAGACTCCATCCGCAATAAAGTAGCTGGTGTAGTACCCGGCGGTGATATACGAGTAAGTGCCCAGTCTGGGCTTTGGATACTTCGCCGAATTTTCGGTTCGGGTGGTGCTGAAGATCTGGAAATTCAGCTGCGTGGCTACAACCTTGACCAGGCCAAGCAGATATCGCAGCAAATAAAACTACAGGTCGAGGAAATTCCAGAGATTAGCGGCGTACGTATAGACCGGCGCGAAGGCCGGCCCGAGCAGAATATCGTATTCAATCGGGAAAAAATTTCGGACCTCGGCTTGACGGTCGAGCAGGTTGCCCGGGTAATTCAGACGAATGTGGGCGGCAGCCGCGCAGGAGCCTTTCGTGTTGGGGGCGATGAATTTCCTATCACCGTACGCCTGCAGCCCGAAGACAGGCTCAGTACAAATGACCTTGAAAATATATCTATTACCACACCCGATGGCGAAGTGCTTCCCGTCTCAGCTGTTGTTTCAAAAGATATGGGGCGTGGCCCCACAGGCATAAGCAGAGTGAACAGCCAGCGTGTATCGTACATAACGGCTACGCTCTCGAGTGGAGTAGCATTAAGTGAAGCCGTTGAAAAAATTCAGGCCAGGCTCTCCGGCATGCAGCTGCCCGAAGGGTTTTCTATTGTATACGGCGGTGAATATGAAGAGCAGGAAAAAGCGGCTGCCGACTTCCGGCTGTCCATTCTCATGGCGCTGATCTTAATCTACATGGTGATGGCCGCCCAGTTTGAGCGCTTCTTCGATCCCCTTATCGTAATGTTCTCCGTACCCTTAGCGGTAATTGGGGTGGTTCCAATGCTGCTGCTCACAGGCACCACAATCAACATGCAAAGCCTTATGGGCGTAATAATGCTCATTGGTATTGTGGTTAATAATGCCATTGTACTGATTGATTATATCAATTTAATGCGGCGCGACCGAAATATGGATGTGCGCGAAGCCGTGTTGGTTTCCGGAAAATTACGCCTGCGCCCTATTCTTATGACGACTCTGACAACCGTACTGGGTTTGCTGCCTCTGTCGTTCGCTATTGGTGCGGGCGCCGAAATTCAGGCTGCATTGGCTCGCGTGGTGATTGGCGGGCTACTTGCTTCTACCCTGGTTACCCTTGTGTTTATACCAGTTGTATATGTAAGTATGGAAAATGTATTTGAGCGCGTACGCTCCTCTGAATGGGCATTTTGGAAGAAAGGAGCGAAATCAAAACCGGCAAAGGCCTAATTTTCAACAAAAATATTATTTGAGTGCAATGGCCCGCAGTGATAGCGGGCCATTTTTTGTTGGTTTACCAGTCATTAAGCAGGCGGCGTAACTGCACGATTTGCCCAATGTGGTAGGCGTTATGATCTACAATTAGCATTGCTTCCCGAAATAAGGTTTGTCCATCGCCGTGATCGAAGGGCGTTTGCAATTCACGATTCGGGTCACGAACCAGATTGGCCATCTCGTCAATCCCCTCTTCTACCTTTTCAATACCCTTGTTTAACACTTCTTCATTTGCGGGTTCATGCGACTCTGGCCAGTAATCATCGGGCCAGTTCATGGCTTCGTATTCCGGATTCTTGCTAAATTCGATGATGTCGGCTTGTGCAATACGGATATGCTCTATTAAATCCCATATAGTGTGCGGCAGACCATCAATACGAGTGCCTGCTATTTCTACGGTTAGTCCGTCAACGACATCAGCAAAAGAAATGTGTGCATTGCGGCCTTCGAGCTGTTCAAGAAGTAGTTCTCGAGTGGATTTGGAGTTCGCCATGGGATGAAATTTTAGTTAGAAAGCCACTTGTTTAAGGAGGGAAAAAAGCAAAAGCCCTGCAGTCACAGAGCTTTTTTTCAAGTAACTATTTACAATATACATCAATTACCCTACACGGAACAAGTATAATTTATATTTATATATCAATAGGTAATCAATATATAAGTAATATATAATTAACCTTTATTCAATAGTATATTATTAGTAGTTTGTAGTTTCATTCATGAATTTATTTGAGAATCTAAAAATGTGAATTTTGTGCGATGCCAAAGCAGATAGGAAGCTTAACGCTTTATTCCGTTGATGACCTCCATGAGCAGCTGGAGCTCAGCAAAATGACCATTCGCGCGTATTTGCGAGAAGGGAAAATTCGCGGGCGTAAATTAGGTGTAAAGTGGTACGTTACTGAAGAAGCACTTCGGGAATATTTTGATATGCCTGCCAGTAAGCCAAGCAAAGTATCGCCACCCAAAAATTATCGATATATTGTAAAGGGTATTAATGATCTGGTGAGTGAGCAGGAAGAGTGCGATACGCTCGAAGAAACCATCGAGTGTATCAACAATCAAGCCATTATAAGTTTGTTCCAGGTGGCCGTGATTGATACAGAAACCGACGAAATTGTTGAGCTGGTGAAAGCACGCGATTTTCTCGATCGTCATGCATAAAAAAAGGCTTCCGGATATTATTCCAACCCGGAAGCCCTGGAGTCACTCATCTTAACCATAATCACGATGACATAACGATGTGTTTTGCCATCTGTTAATACCTACGAACTAATTATAACATTGGATTTATCCAGAACAGATTTTAATTATGCTACAGAAAGATGATACTAAACTCGAAATATTCGGCTTTGGTGATGCGGAAGACGATAACTTTTATTGCTTGGTGAATTTAAAAAAGAGCCCTGAGGGCATTGACCTGGAGCGGCTTTCTAACGCCGACCCGCGTAAGTTTGATGAAGTGCTGAACAGCATGGGCTGCATATTGCTGCTGCGCGGCGATGAAGTGGAGGAGCTTATAAAACGTGAGGACATCACCAAGGCTAACCTGCACGAAGGGTTGTACGATTTGGCCGTACAAGAAGGTATTATTAGCTAATTGCAAATGGACCGTGCTCTTGCCACCAGTGCCAGGCCAGCAGCAGGCTCACCATGCTTTTCCCATCGGTGATGTCGCCCCTGTATACCATTTCAACTGCCTGTTTAAAGGGCAGTCGGCGCGTTAGTAAAAATTCATCATCATCAATATTATTTTCGGTGATGGTAATATCCCATGCGCAGAACAGGTGTATAACTTCGTCGGTGTAACCGATGCTGGGATGGAACGGATCCAGATAGTGAAGGTTTTCAGTGATTAAGCCGGTCTCTTCTTGAAGTTCACGGGCGGCCGTCTTCTCAGCTGGTTCACCGGAATCGATCTTTCCTGCCGGCACTTCGTAAAATGCTTGCCGGAGCGGGTAACGAAACTGCTTGATCAGCATCACATCGCCATTTTCAAATACAGGAACCACTGCCGCAGCGCCGGGATGCTTAATATATTCACGCGTTGAGCTGCTGCCATCGGGCAGGCGTACTTCATCGGCAAACACGTGCAGCAGGCGACCGTTAAACACTTCGCGAGAAGATATTTGTTCTTCGTTCAGCTCTTTGTCATCGCACATGAATAAATTGCCTGTTTGTTATAAATTTATCTTCTTAGATGAAAGCTGGATGATACAAAAAAGTAATCAAAACCCACTTGGCTGATTCAACCCGTACGGTATCAAAAAAACAAATTTCGAAGGCACTTTTTACGTGGTCGAATTTTATTTCGTTCAGCCGCATTTTTATCGCATTTCCCATCACATACCTGCATTATTTAAACGGTATGCAGCCCACGTGGACCATAGGAGTGCTGGTGTTTTATGGCATTATTTCTGATTATCTGGACGGCTATATAGCCCGCAAGACCAACAGCGTTTCGGAATGGGGTAAAATTCTTGATCCCATTGCCGACAAAGTTTGCGCTGTTGTGCTATTTGTGTATGCTGTCTGGGCAGGGTTAATACCGTTGTGGTTTCTGGTGATTGAAATAGCCCGCGACCTTATAATATTGGCAGGCTCTGTGTATATTCAGCAGAAGCATGGAAAAGTGGCCATGGCTGTAATGTCGGGCAAGTGGAGCGTTAATGCCTTGGCAGCCTACTGGATGTGCGCCTTTTTTCTGCCTGATGTGCCGTGGCCGCAGCTTTTTTTCATGGGATGCGCGCTCACCCTTATGGTTCTGTCATTCTTTGATTATCTTTACCGTTTTATACGCATACAAAAAGGCCTTGAGTTTGAGTGAGAACCATGCGGGTTTGAGCCACATTATTGCAACAGATAAAATTTTATTGACTTAATATGGGTTTTCTTGAAAAAATTGGATTAAAGAAAAAAGAGAAGGTCGAGAAAGGCGTTGAAAAAAGCCGTGATGGCATTATGAGCCGGATTGGTAAAGCGGTGGCCGGCAAAGATACCGTTGATGCCGAAGTACTTGATGATCTTGAGCAAATTCTCATTACCTCTGATGTGGGTGTGCAAACTACTATTCAAATCATCAACCGTATTGAAGATCGTGTAGCTCGCGATAAATATTTGAATAGCAGTGAGTTGCAGCAAATTTTGCGCGAAGAAATTATTGCACTGCTCAAAGAAACGAAGAACGACAAGCCGGCCGATTTTAAAGCAGCTTTTCCCACCAAGCCGCATATCGTTATGGTGGTTGGCGTGAATGGTGTTGGTAAAACAACGACCATTGGTAAACTGGCTCACTTGTATAAAGCAGCCGGGAAAAAGGTGATGCTCGGTGCCGCAGACACCTTTCGTGCGGCGGCGGTAGATCAGCTGAAAATTTGGAGCGAGCGTGCAGATGTGCCCATTATTCAGCAGGGACAGAATGCCGACCCGGCCGCGGTTGCTTACGATACAGTTGCGGCAGCCCAAGCACGCGGCGCGGATGTGGCCTTGGTAGATACTGCAGGCCGGCTGCATAATAAAAAATCACTCATGGATGAGCTTGCCAAAATTAAACGCGTGATGGGGAAGGTAGTTGATGGTGCTCCACACGAGGTAATTCTGGTACTTGATGCCTCTACCGGCCAAAATGCCATGCAGCAAGCTAAGGCTTTCACCGACTTTGTAGATGTCACAGGCCTGGTGCTTACCAAGCTGGACGGTACGGCCAAAGGTGGAATTGTCATCGGTATTTCGCACGAGCTTGAAGTACCCGTGAAATACATAGGCGTAGGCGAAGAAATTGAAGACCTGCAGGTGTTTGACCGCGAACTTTATGTGAATTCCCTATTCGGGGATCAATAAAAATATTGTTCCTTAGGTTGCCGCATTAGGCATTCCCAGAGGACGAATCATCATCGCTTCCTCCTCCTTGGTCGTCTTCTTGTTTGTCACCGTCCTCATCCATTCCCCCGGGGCCAGCCAGGTAAATATTTTCTGCTTTATTGTGTAAGTAAGCCATCGTAGTTGTTTTTCTTGATGTTTTTATTAGACTGATTTTTTAGTTATTCATTTTTTGGTAAATAACAAAGGCTAAAGAATTAGGTCGCTCTTTCTACTACTCTATTATGAACAGCTTTCGTTTTTTTCTTGTAGCAGTCCTTACGCTCGCGCTGCCACTTTGGGTTTTTGGTCAAAGTTTAGAACATGCCGATTCGTTGAACAAGGTTGGTAAAAATTACTATGAAGCAGGTCAATACCGTGAGGCGGAAACCCATTATAAACAGGCATATGATCTGTATAAAAAGTTGGCCGGAGCCGAAACATGGCTCAGTCCGGGTATCGATTATGCGGAAATTTTGGTTGATCGCTCCAAATATCAGCCTGCTATAGAGCTGTTTAAGAAGCTGAATGAGGTAGCCCGGCGATTGGATGATACGGCGGCTCGTGCTCGCATCGAAAATGATCTTGGCTGGGTATATGGAAAAATTGACGCAAATGATGAAGCCTTAAAGCACTTGAAAAATGCCCTACCCCTGGCAGGACAAATCGGAGATACGCTGCGCCTTGGATTTATCAGCAATAACATCGGGTCCATTTATAACGCTCGCGGTGATTATCGAGAAGGATTAAAATACCGCGAAAAATCACTGGCCTACCTTCAACAGATTGATGCTAAAAGCTACGTATCAATTGCATTAAATAATATTGCAAGAACGTATGAAGAACTAGCCTTATACGATAAAGCCATTGATTATTATGAGCAGAGCTTGGAGATTCGCAAAGAGCTCGGCAATGTTTTTTATTGAGCTCAACGTATAACAATATTGGATCGCTGCAGCAAGAACTCGGCCAGTACGATGAAGCGATTGTAAGCTTTGAAAAAAGCCTGGAGCTTCGCCGTAAAGCAGGGCGACCCCAAGATTTGGCATTTACTCTTAATAATATCGGCACCTATTACCACGAACTGGGGCAATATGAGCGCGCACTGGAATATTATCAGCGGGCGCTGGAAATAGAAAAGTCGTTTGCGGGCCCCGCTTCGCTGGCAACGTCGTACAAAAATATTGCGGATATGCTCTGGGAGTTTGACCAAGAAGAGAAGTCTATTGAGTACTACGAACTTGCGCTGGATTTGCAAAAAAAGGGCGGTAACATTCTGCAAGTGGCTAATGATATGATTGACCTTGCCTCCATTAGAATGAGAGTTGATAAATTTGATGAAGCGGACCGCTTTTTAGCCCGTGCCCAAACTATTGCCGATTCAACAGAGGACAAATCGCTACAGCGTGAACACGCGCAAGTGTATGCACGACTAGTAAATTATCAGTCCGGTGCCGCAGCGGCTATTCCCCATCATAAAAAAGCCTTGGAGTACAGTAAGGATCTTAGTTTTCGGGCATCCATTGATCCACTCAAGGCATTGGCTTACCGATACAACGAGCTAGAATCTGACAGCAGCCTTTTTTATGGTAAGCAGGCTATAAACCATATTGAACGAATGCTAAGTGATACGGGATCGCTATCGGAGTTTAAAGCAAGTTATTTTGAATCTCATTCGCCATTCTATACACGCATGGCTACGTGGCACCTTGAATACAATGGGGATAAGGCTGCTGCTTATGAACTGGTAGAGAAAGCCAAAGCAAGAGCCTTGACCAGTGATTTGGCTCAGGCCGCCAGCCAAATTGATCAACTGCTTCCCCAACAAGAACGTATAACGCGAGCCCAGATGCGCGCTGAAATTACTGAGCTATACAGTCAGCTGCAGGATGCGAAAAAAAGTGAGCGAATTGAAGCGTTAAAGCAGCAGATTCGGGATAAGGAGCTTTCGTATGCGGCTTTTGAAAATCGGTTACAGCAAGAGTACGATCAGTTCAAGCATATTGAAAGCCCCGCACCGCCAAGCCTGGCGGATGTGCAGAAAATGAATGATACAGAAAGTGCGGTCTTAGAGTATGCTGTTTTAAATGATGAGCTACTGGTTTTTTTAATCGGACAGGAAGAGGTTCATACCCTGCAGGTAGCTCTGCAATCAGATTCGGCTGGAAAACTGATATTGTCTCAGCAGGTAAAAGCATTTCGAGAAGCTATTATCAACCGTGAGCCGGAACCGGTTATCAAAGAAATGGGGCGGAATCTATATAAAACTCTAATTGGGCCATTAGATGATGAGATTTCGAAATACAAAAATATTCTCTTGGTGCCCGACAATTACCTGGCTTATTTGCCTTTTGAGGCTTTAAGCAATGGTGACTATCTGGTTAGTCAATACAATATTAAATATGCCCCCTCCATGACGGGGTTTAATTTGATTCGGGAAACGGGGCGAAGTTTTGAACAACAGATGCTTGCCATTGGAAATGCCTCTAACTATCAGGCCGCCGATCAGGCCGCCATGCTGCCAACCGCAGGCTTGGAAGTGCAGCAAATTAAGGGTTTACTTGAACAAGTAACTGTACTCGAGAATGAGGATGTTACCGAGCAAAATGTGCGGAAGATGATGGAAAACGATTTTAAATACATTCACGTAGCCGCGCATAGTATCATTGATGAAGAAAATTCATTTATGAGCGGTATTCTGTTGGGCTCGTCATCGGCCGATGCAGGCCTTGGACTAGATGGATACCTGAGAAGCTCAGAGATTCATCTTCTGAATTTAAAAAGCGAAATGGTAGTGTTAAGTGCCTGTAAGTCGGGATTGGGAGAACTGATTAGCGGTGAAGGTATGTTGGGACTCCAGCGGTCGTTTTTTAATGCCGGTGCATCAACCGTGGTTGTAAGCCTCTGGGATGTGTATGACAGGTCCACGAGTCATTTTATGAAGACTTTTTATGGGGCTATCGCAAGTGTACAAGAAAACCAAAGCTGGGGCGATACCTGGCAATCAGTATTGCGCTGGTCGGGCTGGGATGAGTCCATTGATTTCGGATATGCCGCGCCAAGCATGCGGCAGGCCAAGCTGGCTATGTTGGAGCACCCGCAGTACAATCACCCAGTATACTGGGCCCCTTTTGTTGTGGTAGGGCGATAAGCAATAGGTAAACCGGCCTAAATAGCTAGTTGGTGGCCCACCTATTAGGTTGGTGTTTAGCTTCCTTTTGTTATCTCAATAAACTCCTGATTATCCACTTCGGGGGCGTTCTCGGCATTTGCGATAATTACAGTAGCTCCGTATAGCGATTGAACAGTTTTGGTGAGCAGATCAAAATTCATTTTATCAACTTCGTCTGATGGCTGATGATAATCTTCGTGAACGCCGTTAAAGAAGAAAGCAAATGGAACCCCAAAACGACCAAAATTCCAATGATCACTGCGCCGGTAAAACTGATTTGGATCGGATAAATCATTATATCGCATATCGAGCTCAAGATTTCCGGTCATTTCATTGCCTTCTTTGAGCATTTGGCTAAGCTGGCTCGAAATAATATCTCCACCGATAATATATACGTAGTCGGTGACACCTTCTTCCTGGTGCTCAGGATCTACCCGTCCTATCATGTCAGTGTTTAAATTGGCCACCGTCTTCTCCATGGGAAAGATTGGGTGATCGGAATAGTAACGTGAGCCCAGCAACCCTTTTTCTTCACCAGAAACACTTAAAAATAATACGCTTCGGCGGGGCTTTACTCCATTACTGGCAGCCTTGGAAAAGGCACGTGCTGCAGCAAGAATACCAATTGTGCCGCTGCCGTCGTCATTAGCACCGTTATAGATAGCATCTCCCGTAGAATCGGGTTCCCCCACGCCTACGTGATCGTAATGGGCAGAAAGTACTACCACTTCATCTTTAAGTTGGGGGTCGGCGCCTTCCATGAAAGCCACAACGTTTTCAGTTTGAACCGTAACATCAGTGACATAGGGTTGCTGGCTGAATGAGAATGCGGTTTCCTGTGCCTGAAAACTCTTAACGTTTTGGTTAAGCCTCTGTTTTACTGCATCAATGTCCGTTGCATCATTAATGCCGGATAATAGTTCTGCTGCCTGAACCGGTGAAATTGCAGTAATGCCCCACCCAGGGCCCCCGTTGCTTGCTTGGCTTCGATAAGCGAGCTGCATACCGGATAGCTCACCAAATCCCTTCTGATTTGCAGCTGCTTGTTTGTTGAAATCGGCTTTAGAGCCATCAGTGATAAGTAAAATTCCAGCTACTTGCTGCTGGAGCATATTTCTTAGCCAACTCTGCGTAAATTGCTGTTGATCTTGGTAAAGTGTATCGCCCGCTATCACTTGTGGAACGTCCCCGAAAACCATTATCCATTTGCCCTGGATGCTTGCACCCTGTAAGTGGTTGATACCACTCTCTTGGTTTTGGAGGCCGTACCCTGCAAAAACGATTTCTGCATTAATTGCACTGGATCCTCCATATCTGCGAATAAAGTTGGATGTAGTTTCTGGGCTGTTAACGGAATGGTTAACTTGGTTGATGCCATTTCATCATTAGTTGAGAGGGTAAACACAACACTATCCGTTCGGTGAGCTGTTAAATCATATTTTTGAAAGTAGGTGTTATTATCACCAACAGGTTTCAGGCCCAATGATTCATACTGCTCGGCTAAAAACCGCGCCGCTTTCTTTTGTCCCTCTGTACCGGTTTCGCGTCCCATCATGGAATCGGCGGCGAAAGGAGTAAGGTGATTACGGAGATAAGTGCTCGTAATTTCATTTTGGTAAGAAATAAGAGCATCGGTACTGGTATTAACCGCCTGTTTAGCTGCAGTGCTTTGGGTAGCCGTTTCTTGCGAACTACTGCAGGCAATAATTGAGCTCAGTACGAAAAGGAATAGAATTTTGATTTTCATCGGTATTAACTAAGTGATTAATTGGTGTTAACTGAGGATTGGTTTTCGGTTTTCATGATTTCATCCAGCCCTCGTAAATCCAAAAAGAACCTTGTAGGATCATTATCTTCGATATAAAGAGCAATTTGGTGTTCTTTGAGCATTTCCAAAATTGCCAGAAAAGTGACGACAACCTCCATTCGCTTTTTGAAGGAACTGCAAATTTCCCTGAACGAAGAGCGTCCATTTTTGCGAAGCGTTTCCAG
>NNSL01000242.1 GCA_003123965.1 Balneolaceae bacterium SMO_bin1 | reverse complement strand
AGTGCAAGACCCTAAGTGGCTGATATTATGTTGCTTAGGGCTTTTTTATTTGCAGTCGGGAAGTTACAGTAGAATAAGTTGCTGGAATGTTACTTGATGAGTTTCTGAGTCAGGGTAAATTCCGTAATGCAGCATTTGAGCCGCTGGTAATGCGGGTGCAAAAAAATAGCAGCCACCCCATCACGAATGGCTGCCTTATATCATCTACAGACGGCTTTTACCCCATTTGTATATAACCAATCTATTCGCCGGCAAGCAGTATATCAATACACAGAATTACGTATTTTGCGGTTTTTATTATGATGAAGTAACCAAATCATGCTCCAGAGCAAAGCGTACCAGGCTAGCCGTATTATGTAAGTCTAGCTTTTTCATCAAATTATTTCGGTGCGTATCAACCGTTCGGCGACTAATGTATAACTTTTTGGCGATCTGAGGGCTAGAGTTTCCTGCTACAACTAACTGCAAAATCTCCATTTCCCGATCTGTAATATTTTTATCTAATTCCTTATCCGAATTGTTCTTGTGGTTATCTAAGGCCTCTGATTTGAAGTCGGGAAATAGGGTATTGCCGTTTGCCAATTGTCGAATAGCGTCAATAATTTCTTCCTTAGGTGAATTTTTAGGTAAGTATCCATTGGCCCCAGCCGTTCTGGCATTCTCAATAGTAGCTCTATCGGTATACATCGATAATATGAGCAGCTTTGCGTTTGGATCCTGTTTTCGAATTGTACGCACGGCCTCAATGCCGTTTAACTCAGGCATTTCAATATCAATCATACATACATGGGGTGATAGCCGCTCAAAGAGCTGAACACATTCCTTGCCGGTTGAAGCTTCCCCGACTAATTCAATATCTTCGAGTTCGGTAAGATACTGTCGTATACCATACCGTAAAATATCATGATCATCTGCGTGGATGACGTTTATTTTTCCCATAACTATCCCTCTTAAAATATGTGCGCCTACGTATAAGAACGTATTTTAAATGTAATTAAAGATGATTGATAAGAGAAATGAGATTTTTTTAATGCTTAAATTAAATGGGATAATGGCAAGCGATTGGTCTTCATTATATTTATTTTCAGCTGTTTAATTTTCAAATCAATAACCACTACCCAATGCTTTTAAAACGCACACACACCTGCGGTGAACTCCAAAAAAGTGATGCCGGAACCGAAATTATTCTTAACGGATGGATTGATGTTCGCCGCGATTTGGGTGGGGTTATTTTTATTGATTTACGCGACCGATATGGCATCACCCAAGTTGTGTTTGATCAAAGTAACAAAGAACTGCACAAGCAGGCTGAAGATTTGCGCACCGAATATGTAATTGGTATTGAGGGAAAAGTTCGGGAGCGGGAGGAAGAAAATATCAACCCCGACATGGAAACCGGCCATATTGAGGTTGTTGCTCACAAACTGGTGATTTACTCCGAGGCAGAAACTACGCCCTTCGAAATTAAAGACGATATAGCAACCAACGAAGATACCCGCATGGAGTATCGCTACCTCGACCTGCGCCGCCCATCCAGCCAGCAAAAGCTGATGATGCGCTCGCGGTTTAACCAATCGGTGCGAAATTACTTTTATGATCACAAATTTGCAGAAGTAGAAACCCCGTTTTTGATGAAGAGCACGCCCGAAGGCGCCCGCGATTACCTGGTGCCCAGCCGCGTGAATGCAGGCAAATTTTTTGCACTTCCGCAAAGTCCGCAGACGTACAAGCAGCTGCTCATGGTTTCGGGTTTTGATCGTTATTTTCAAATCGTGAAGTGTTTTCGGGACGAAGACTTGCGAGCCGATCGCCAGCCGGAGTTTACCCAGATTGATGTTGAAATGTCTTTTGTGGACGAAGAGGACGTGCTGAACATCACCGAAGGCCTGATGCAGCGGGTGATGAAGGAGGTGAAAAACGTAGAAATTGATACGCCAATACCACGAATGACCTATGAGGAAGCCATGAAAACATATGGCACCGATAAACCCGATACGCGTTTTGGATTGCCAATTGTAGATTTCTCTGACATTGTTGAAGAATCCGGGTTTCGCATTTTCTCCCAAACGGTGAAAGATGGAGGCGCAGTACTGGGCATTAAAGTTCCGGGGCAGGGTGATATGGGCCGCGGTGCCATCGATCGGCTAACCGAGCGCGTGCAGCAAGAGACAGGGGCAGCCGGTCTCATTTATATCAAGCTAAATGAACAGGATGGCGTAAAATGCAGCGTCGAAAAATTCTTGGCCGATGAAACAGTACAAGCCATGGTTGATGAAGCTGAGGCCGAGCAGGGTGATTTGGTGCTTATATTAGCGGGTCCAGACCCAACTGTTTATAAGCAAATGGGTACGCTTCGTTTAATGATGGGAGAGGAGCATGAGCTCATCGACAAATCAACATATAATTTTTTATGGGTCACCGATTTTCCGCTGGTTGAATGGGACGCTGATGAGCATCGCTACCATGCGCTGCATCACCCATTTACCGCGCCCAAACCAGCAGATATTGAAAAGCTGGATGAAAATCCCGCCGAAGCCCGTTCAAGAGCTTATGATTTAGTGCTGAACGGCTACGAAATTGGTGGGGGATCGATACGAATTAACGACCACCAAATGCAGCGCAAAATGTTCGACCTGCTGGGGATTGAAGCTGCCGAAGCCCAAAAAAGGTTTGGCTTTCTGCTTGATGCATTTCAGTATGGGGTGCCGCCGCATGGTGGTATTGCGCTAGGCGTTGATCGAATTGTGATGATTTTAGCCGGGGCAACGAGCCTGCGTGATGTTATTGCATTTCCAAAAAACAAGAAGGCGCAAAACCCTATGGATGGTAGCCCGGCTTCTGTAGATCAAGAACAACTCGACGAGCTACATATCAAACTAAAAAAGAATATAAAAGACAAAATAGAGGCTGAAAATTGAAAACATTAGGACTGGATGGATGCCGTGCCGGCTGGATTGCTATTAGTCTGGATGAAGACGAGGCAGGTTATTGGCTTCTGGAATCGGACAAAGAATTTGAAACGGCTATAGAGGAATATGACCGCATTTTTATTGATGTGCCTATTGGCCTTGAAGATGACTCATACGTGCGCAAATGCGATGAATTGCTGCGCAAACGTTTAGGCCCGGATTATCGGGCCAGCGTATTTAACCCGCCCATTCGGCCTGCCCTGCATGCGCCAACCTACGGGGAAGCCTCGATGATAAGCTACGAGGCCACCGATAAGAAGATTTCGATTCAGGCGTGGAATATTACACCGAATATTAAATTAATCGACCAGCTTCTGCAGGAGAATGAAGACTACCGGGAAAAGGTATTTGAAAGTCATCCGGAACTGCTTTTTCAGATTTTGAATGGAGGCAGCTCAATTTTGCAGAAAAAGGCCACAAAGAAAGGAATACGGCATCGACTGGGATTGCTAAAAAAAGTTAGTAAGTATGCCGACGATTTTTTCCGCGACATTAAGGAAGAGTATCGGCGTAACCAGGTTGATGAAGACGATATTTTAGACGCGATGGTTCTCGCTGAATTTGCCCTGCGTTCAACGGAAGATGAGATTAAAACCCTGCCGGCCGATCCGCCCACTGATTCAACAGGGTTAACAATGGCCATTCATTACGTATAACAGCGTTAATCTTCGTCTTCGAGAATGTCGCGGTATTTAACGCCGGCTTTATATACGCGGTTTACACCGTTGAATGCAGCAATACGGTATGCTTCACTGAGGGTGGGGTAATTCATTACGTGCTGAATAAAATAGCGCACATCACCATTATAGGCCATTACTGCCTGACCAACGTGAATCAGGTTGGAGGCTTCATCACCCACAATATGAACCCCCAGAAGCTTTAGCGTTTCCGTGTGAAACACAAGCTTGAGCATACCGTCGTCATTGTTGGTCATGTCTGCCTTGGCGATATTCTTAAATAGTGCACGTCCCACGGTTACGTCTATGCCTTTGGCCTGGGCCTCTTGTTCTGTGAGGCCGATGTTGGAAATTTCCGGAATACTGTAAATGCCGTATGGAATTTCATCAGATGTTTCCTGCGCCGGAATACCAAACATATTGCATGCGGCCTGCCGCCCTTGCGTAAACGAAGCTGATGCCAGACGCGGAAATCCAATTACATCTCCGGCGGCATATATATTATCAACCGAAGTTTGGTATCGATTATCAACTTCAATAAGGTCGCCGTCTAAGGTGTTGATACCCACTTTCTGGAGCCCCAGCCCCTCGGTGTTGCCTTTGCGCCCTCCAAGATGCAGCACGTGTTCGGTTTCAATAACCTGCAATCGCTCCGGTTCATTTTCGTCCCTGTAATGCACCTCTGTGAAAGTGCGGAGCGAGTTATATTCGGTACCTTCAATGGTAATATTATTCTTTACCGTTATGCTGTCTGAGAGGACGTCCCAAAATGCCTCCTTTATTTCATCATCCAGAAAGTAAAGGTCATCATTTGCGCTTACTCAGAACAGTGACCCGTGTGCCCAACGCCGAAAATATGCTGGCATATTCTACAGCATGCACGCCAGAACCCACAATAACGAGCCGCCGTGGAATGTGCGTAATATTCAGTATAGATTCGTAGTCCAGAATTTTATCATGGTCAATTTCGAACTCATCGGGAGGGGCGGGGCTGGCGCCGGTGCTCAGTAAAATAAAGTCTGCGGTATAGGTTTCAGTAGTGCCAAAATGGGTTTCAACTTCAATGGTATGCTCATCCACAAGGCGGCCTATGCCGCGAGCAACATCCACCTTATTTTTAATGAAATCGTCTTTTACCTTTCGGTTTTCGCGCTCAAGAATTTCATTTTTGTATTGCAGCAGGTCTTCCATCTTAAAAAGTTCATAGGGCTTCTCATTTTTGTCGTCATCGAACTGGGTGTTAAATTCAAGAATGGTTTTGGCTGCTTCGCGCAACGCTTTACTGGGCATTGTACCTGTATTAATCCAGGTGCCGCCCAGGTGTGTCTCGTGTGATTCAACCACCAGCGCCTGTTTGTCGAATTTTGAGCTTTGCATTGCGCAAGAGAAACCGGCAGGTCCGCTGCCTAGAATAATAACATCGTAATCGTGCGACATAAATACTTGCCTGCTGAGTTGAAGTTGAATTGATTTAATTAAGCAAAATAGAGGAAATTATGCAGGATTTCTTCTTTTTTGAATTAACAGATGATAAAGTTATTTAAGATATTAAGGTGGAACGAAGTACCAATAACATTTGATTTTATTGGTAGACTTTAATCGGACATTATTAATTATAGTTTAAAAGAAAAACAGGGAGTCAAAAATGAGTTATACACTACCTAAATTACCGTATGATTACGATGCACTGGAGCCGCATATTGACGAGCGGACGATGAGAATCCATCACACCAAGCATCACCAGGGATACACGGATAAGGTAAACAAGGCACTCGAAGGCCATAAATTTGCCGATATGCCAATTAGCGATGTGCTAGAGCGCATTAACGAAGTGCCGGAAGATATTCGCCAATCTGTGATTAATAACGGAGGCGGCTATGCAAATCATAAACTATTCTGGACTATTCTGTCTCCAAACGGCGGCGGCGAACCTACCGGCGCACTGGCTGATGCTATTGATGATGAGTTTGGCAGCTTCGACGATTTCAAAGAGGAATTTACCAGTACGGCCACCGGACAGTTCGGTTCAGGCTGGGGTTGGCTCTGCGTTAAAGACGATGGCAGCCTTACGGTGGTATCAACCGCCAATCAAGACAGCCCTTACATGCACGGACTTACCCCAATTCTCGGGCTTGATGTCTGGGAGCATGCCTACTACCTAAACTATCAGAACAAGCGCGGCGATTACGCCGAAGCATTCTGGAACCTGGTAAACTGGGATCAGGTAAATGAATACTACGAAGATGCCAAGTAAATTTAACTAGCTTGGAATTGTGAGGGCACTCATTTTGGGTGCCCTTTTTTATTCTTTAAAGCTTCATATTTCTCCAATATATTGTACAGCGTTAAATCAAACCGATAGAAAACAAGTGTTATGCAATTTGGATTAGGATCAGGCCCCAACGTTGACTGGATGCGCGAAGAATTAACTGAGCTAGGCGTTGAAGAGTTGAAAACGCCAGAAGATGTAGATCGGGCAATGAATGAATATGATACCGGCACCATGTTGATGGTAATTAATTCGGTTTGCGGATGCGCAGCCGGAAATGCACGCCCGGGCGTAAAAATTGCACTCGATGAAACCGCCGACAAACCAGACCACCTGGTCACAGTTTTTGCCGGCCAGGACAAGGAAGCCACGGCGCGCGCTCGCGAATATTTTAGCGAATATCCACCGTCATCACCGGCGTTTGCCTTCTTTAAAGATGGTGAAATAAAAGCTATGATACCGCGCCATCGGGTTGAAGGGCGCACCAAACAGCAGGTGGCCGAAGATTTGAAGATGGTTTTTGAAGCCTTCAATGGTGAAGACGAAGAAGAATAAGCCCGAATAGTTTTAGGCAAAAGAAAAAGCCGATGCTTCATTGCATCGGCTTTTTTTATTTAAAGTATGCAATATTAGGTCAGTTCTGCAATTTCAAAACCACCTATTGGTTGGCATTGAGATTGATTTCCTGATCACCTCTTTTCAATACGATGCCTTTGGGTTTTGAGAGCTTGCCATCGGGGCCAAAGGCATAGATTGCGGTTGTAAGTTCTTCATCCGTTCGGTCTTCGGCCGCTTTGCGTGGCTCGTCGGCATGCACGCTATCGATGTGCAGCGTTTGCGTAGGATAAGCAAATTCAACGCCCACTTCATCAGCCAGGCGCATCACTTCAAGCAAAAAGTTATGCTGCAGCTGCAGTTGCTTGCTCCAGTCTTTTACATCAAAAAACAGGTAAACCAGTACATCCAGCGAGTGGGCACCGTAGCCGTTAAAGTGCACTTCGTAATTGGTTTGATTGATTTCTTAGTTGCTTTAATGATGGATTTAATACCCTCAACAAAAGCCTCCATTTGCTGCGGAGAAGTATCATACGTTAGGTTAAGGGTGGTATTAAGCCGGCGCTGGCGGCGCAGCCCCAGGTTGTCAATTTCGGTATTAGCCAAAATGGAGTTAGGCACACTCACGGCCGAATCGTACAGCGTGCGCAGCCGCGTCGATCGAAATCCCACCTCTTCTACTATGCCCTCTGCATTTGAAGTTTTGATGAGATCGCCTACTTGGAAAGGTTGATCGGTGAAGATGGTAATGGATCCAAAAAAGTTGGCCAGCGTGTCTTTAGCTGCTAAGGCAATGGCCAAACCCCCAAGCCCCAAGCCTGCAAGCAGCGACGTTACATTTATGCCATTATTTTGCAGTATGAAAATAATGCCGATCACTACTACAAAAACTTTTAGTGTTTTGCGGATAAGCGGAACGAGCTGATCATCGAGCTTGCTTTCGGTTTTGGCGGTAAGGTCGTCCAGGTATAGCGTAAGAACATTAATGAGATTGTAAAACAGCCAAATAAAACTTCCCAGGAAAGCTACATCAAGAATAGTGGAAAGATAGTAATTGGTGTTTACCGAGAGCATTAAGTTGGTGTAGGTAGCCCAGAAGAAGCCAATCATAAATAGAAAGCTGATTGGTTTTTCGCTTTCTTCAATTAGCCGGTCATCCCAGCGGGTTGATGTGCGCCCTACCAGCCTGCGTGCATAATTTTCGAAAAAGAATTCGAATATTTTGCGTAGTACAATACCAATCAACAGCCAAAGAAAAAGGGCGATATACTGCCAGATTTGCAAGCCCAGCCATTCTTCTTGCATGGGTTCGGGCAGTTCATCGACTACTTCTACCAAAGCTGAAAAGGTATCGTCATAAATATCCGGAATAGCATTGATAGTAGTCTGCGAAAACTGCCATTGTCCGTCTTGTTTTACGAGGTATACATTTGGCAGCGCCTCAAAAGGAGTATACTGGCTGCGTCCGGAAAGTGAATCGGAATAATTGGGATTGCCGGGGATGGATTCAAATTCAACATAAAGCCCGCGCGAATCTAAAATACGTTTTAGCTGCTGCGCGCGATCAATGCGTTCTTGCTGGGAAAGATTCTCGGCGGTAGCCAGTGGCAGGGCCGCAAGCGGCAGGTTTTTACTGGATTCTTGCTGGTAATAGAGAAACGTATGTAGTGCTTTTCGCGGATTGTCGAGCAATTGCCGTGCGGTGTCCTGCGCGGCTGGTTGCTGTGCGATACCAGCTGTGGCAAAAGAGAGAAAAAGCAGCGCCAGCACTGCCGATCTGCATTGTCGGTTAAGCATGATAGGTGATTATGTTCCGGGATTTACAAGCCAAATATTGCTTGTTAAGATATTACCCCGAAAAACAATCCCCAAACATTATTGTTACTCTGCAGGTGCATCCATTTCGTCAATGATTTTATTGGTGAGCCGTTTGCTTCTACGTGTATCAACAATTGCTTCCAGCTTAACCAGCAAGTTATAAAGGCCCGTGTGCATGCGGGTACTGAAAAGGAAATTCTTATCGCCTCGGGGCTCATTCATGACCGGAGCATTTTTGGCAAAGCGTTTAATTTTCTTATGGAAGTCTGAAGCTCCGAAATCAAATTTATCGCCCTGGTATGGCCGCGCAAAAATGTCGCCGTATTTTTTGCAGTACTTAAAAAAGTATTCTTCTTTTTTAGGATCATCCGGATTTTCCCGGATGATATCGAGCTGTATGTAGAGCTGACGAATTTCCTCTTCAGTTTTCTCGAGATGATGGGGGAGCAGGCGCATGTAATTGCGCGTAAATGAGACCGGGAATTTTTTTACGCATCCAAAATCGATAACACCCAGCCGCCCGTCGTCGGTAATCATAAAGTTGCCGGGGTGTGTATCAGCGTGGATGAAATCACGCTGGTCTACTTGGTCGTGGAAGAAATCCCACAGCAACTGCCCATATCGGTTGCGCTCGTCCTGGCTGGGATCGGTCTGCAAAAACTCTTTCAGGTGCTGGCCTTCAATAAAGCCCATGGTCAGCACTTTTTGAGTGGAATATTCTTCGTACAATTTAGGCGTTACGATATAATCCTGATCAAATCGCTCATAGAAATAGTCGAGATATTCGGCTTCCTGCTCGTAATCGGTTTCCTCGAGCAAGGTTTTTTTGATCTCATCAAAGTATTCGTCTAAACTGGCCCCCTTTTTAACAAAACGGCGCATCAATGTTTTCGCCAGGCTCAGGTCTGAATCGATGGTATTGCGCACATTGGGGTATTGAATTTTGATGGCTACATCTTCGCCTGTTTTGAGCGTGGCGCGGTGTACCTGTCCAATTGACGCTGCAGCGATGGCATCGGGAGTAAAATCTTCGAATAGATTTTCGGGGTAATCACCCAGCTCGCGTTTAATGATAGTGCGCACCAACGCTTTGTTGATGGGTGGTACGCTATATTGCGATTCACTCATTACTTCGGCAAATTCATCGGGTAAAATGCCTTGGTCCATGCTTAGCGACTGGGCAATTTTTAGGGCCGTGCCCCGCAGTTTGCTGAACTCGTTAAATACTTGCCGAGCGTTTTTAGAGTGAAAATTTCGGGCTTCATCATCACTTTCTTTTTTGCCTACTTTGTTCTTTACATACCGTTTGGCGTAATTAGTGCCAAGCTTTAGTCCGGTTTTTGCGAAAATTTTGCCGCGGTCAAATTTCGATGATGGAAAATCGTTACTCATAAATCTTAGTTAATTTCGAAACTAGAGGTGAACTTTTTCCAAAATGGTACCTGCTGAGACATGATATCGTTGGAAAAAAGGAATTTAGCGAGATCAAAGCTGCGATCAATAACCGAGGTGTACATAGCCTCCTGCAGCAGGCCGGTTACTTTATCGGTCAGTTCAATTGTTACTTCTTTGCCCTCGCTTTCGTCGTTGAGCCAGAAATTGACCAAATGCAGGTACTTTTTTTGGAACAGGCGCAGCGAACAATCATTAATAAGCACTTCGGTGCTGGCAGCCTTTCCGGAATCATGCTTGATGAAATCGGCAAACAGGTGTTCAATTTTTTGTTCATATTCGGTTTTCTTACAGCTGTGCAGTATGTAGGGCCGAAAAGTCTGCCGCACAAACGCCTCGCGCTCCTCAAGCATATCGAAACAGGTGTAGGCAAAGTTAGAAAGCTTTTCGCTGAGCGTATAATCACCAAACCCTTCAATTTCATCAATCATCAGCCGGTATCGAGTAATGAGCGAACTGTAAAAAAAGTAGATGATATCGTCTTTGGAGTCAAAATAGTTGAAAATTTCGGATACCGTAAGGCCGGTTGTTCGGGCTACATCGTGTAGGGTAAAAGAGCCCTGTTGCTTGATATATATTTGGGAGGTCGCGTCCGCGATTTCAAGCTTATTTTGTAAATGTTGTATTTCTTCGTCTTCCATTTGCATTTAAGGCTGTGTTTTGATGGTTCTCGATTTGCCAGCTGTCTCTACAACGTATTTGATGCGTATTTCGTGCAGTCAAATATGTTTATGTATGGAATAACTGACGACGCCCAAGTTTTGCATTCATTCTCTTTGGTAACGCGTACATCACGCTTGTTTGGGATGCCGGAACACAAAAACATTTAGCCGTTTTTTCGTTCCGGTTTTTGCAAAGTGTTTTGGTCTCCGAACCGTACAATAACTCAAGTTTTCGCTGCGGGATTTGATCGGTCGACGACTACAATATCTTCGGAACAGATGCTCATGTTCTTGGGTTCATTGCCTTTAAGGCGCAGAAATTAAATGGCTGCCGGCCGATTGATGAGATGCTTTTCGATCGACAGCGATAGAAAACCAATTTTTTCGTTCAATTTCAGTAACATCATCGGACGAAACACGATCGATATCACCAGAATATTCGTTGGGTATCACTGGTCAGATATGCTGTAACTTTAGTTTATAGGCTGATTTTAATGTGTCAGAGTCACCGTTAAAATCCTGAAAAATTTAATTATCTTTAGTGAGACCTTCTTGCAATGCTAATTAAAACCCTTAGTTAGAAGTTGATACACAATGAGTGAGTTTTTGCTGTTCGGGATGTGGGTGCTGCTAGGATTCTGCGGTATGGAAGTAGTATCGTACTTAGTACATCGCTTTATTTTTCACGGAGTGTTGTGGGATCTGCATAAATCACACCATACTTCAACCCACGGTCTTTTTGAAGCCAACGATATTTTTTCAGTTTTCTTCGCGGCCGTCTCCATGCTTATGATGTATTACGGGATGAATGATCCGCTCTCATCAGCCCTGTTTGCGGTAGGTTTGGGCATTGCAATTTACGGCTTGCTTTACTTCATTATTCACGATTTGTTTGCACATAAACGCTTTGTGCCGTTTAAAAGTGATAGCAAAATTATGCGATTGATTCGGAGGGCACATCAAAATCATCACCAAACTGCTGATAAGCCCGGGCAGGAGCCGTACGGACTATTTCTATTTCCGTATGATGAATATCCTGAAAGGGAGCGCAAGAGAAAGCGCTGAGTTAAATATTATTCTTGCCACTTGTGCAAGGTGGTGATGATTTTTTGAGCCTGCCACAAATGCCGTCGTTGGTGAGCCTCTGCTACAGCAAACGATTCGCTGAGCGTCATTTTAATAAACTGGAGCACCGGGTTACTTACTTTTTCGTTAGTTAAGCTAATACCTTGTTGGCGGCCTCGTTCCAACTGGTTGATAAAACGATTCTGCAGCTCCAGGAAGTTTGCTAAAGTTCGATCAAAATCCAGATTATCGTTTTTGTCTTCGGCAGGCCTGAATGAATCAATTGTTTTCATCTAAACCGGTAGGGCGGTTCAAAGAGCTTTATTATGCCTTTCCAAATAAGTCGCGGGGGAAACTGCTCAGCACTGTTGGCTATACCAAGCGTAGCTGTTTCGAATCCGCGGTTTATGTTCTTATAGTAAATATTTCCGAATTGGATAAGGTGTCTAAGGCATTCGCCGGCACTCCAGGTGTCAGGAGTTGGCTTACGGGTGAGCAATGCTGCATCTGTGTTCTCAGCCAGTCTTTCGGCTTTATACTTGGCGTTGTCAAACTGTTCAATGTACCAGTGATAGGTATATTTTTTCTTTCCCATCATTGATCAAAAGAATTTAGGCGTTGCTTTAAATTCATGATTCGTTGATATGATTCATCAATGCGCTGCTCGCTTATGGTGCCATCATTTACCAGCTTACGGATAATTCGGTGGGCTTTAGCCGCAATTTCAGGATCAAAAATGGAGTTATTAGCAAAAGCCAAGATATCGACTCCGGCCTGTACCGCCAACCGAATAGTTTCCTGCAGGGTATACTCGTCGCGAATGGCGCCCATTTGCAGGTCGTCAGACATTATCACTCCGTTAAAATTAAGTGAGTCGCGTAGTATGCCTGTTATTGTAGGTTTTGACAACGTTGCGGGATGAGTAGAATCAATTTTTGCATTATAAATATGGGCAGTCATTATTATATCGGCATGTCCGGATTCAATCAAATACCGGTAGGGGATGAGTTCATCCCTTTGCCATGTTTCGGTTACATCTGTCACACCTTTGTGAGAATCCTGCTGGGAGCTGCCGTGGCCAGGGAAATGCTTGAGTGTGGTTAAGATTCCTTGCTTATTCAATTCATTGATAAAAGCCCGGGCATGTTTAATGACAATTTGAGGCTCTGCTGAAAAACTGCGTTCTAATCCACCGATTACCGGATTTTGGGGATTGGTGTCTAAGTCAACGACGGGGGCCAGATTTACATTTATTCCAGCTTCCTTGAGTGTACGGGCCGTTCTGCGGGCGTAAAATCGCGTGCTGTCAATATTGTCTAGTTTACCCAGATATTCAGCTGAAACGCTGGGCGGAAATCCGAACTTTTCCTTAAGTCGCGAAACGCGCCCACCTTCCTGGTCAATCGCAATGAGCAGCGGGATATCGGAAATGGTCTGTAATTGGGAGGTTAGTTTTTGCAACTGCTCGGGCGATTGGATATTGCGCAGTGCGCTATCGGACGGAACATCGTAATCAAATAGCATTACGCCTCCGATATAGTTGTTTCTTATGGTATTTCGGATAGGACTATCAGGACCAGCTTCAAGTCCACGGAATCCTACATTTATCATCTGCCCAATTTTTTGATCGATTGAAATCTCTTCCTCAGAGACTTGCTGGGCACAAGAATTGAGTACCAGAAACCCCAAACTGCAAAATAACAGCAAAAATGTAAGTTTAAGCGACTTAGTGCGGCCAATAAAATTAAAATTTTTTGTAACAAAACGCTTTTTATCGTTCTTAATAGTAGGCCAAATTTTAGTAGCCCTTGAAATTTTTGAGGTACAAGACATGAGAAGCTAAATTTTTCATGTTATAATAATCAATGCTCAGTATACAGTAATTCTAATTGTTAGCAAATGACGGACCGTAAAGAAAAGCTTGAAATTGAAGAAAAAATAGATCGTTATGTAAATGGCGAGCTTTCTCAAGAGGAAATTGAAGACTTATGGGTAGAACTTATCCAGGATGACGAATATGTAGAGTACCTTGAAACCACAGCTAATCTTAAAGAGGCAACACGCAGAGGCGCATCCAAAAAGAATTCGGGTCGCGGATGGATTTACGCTGCCGCTGCAAGCCTTATCTTGTTAGTTGCTGTAATGGGCTCTCTCCAATTCGGATTTTTTGAATCATCGAACGAACAAATTAAACCAGTTGAAGCCATTGAGCTAGATTATTACCGCTCTGCTGAAGGCCCAACTACGATGGACGACCGCGAACAGATCATTCGTAATGCGTTAAATCTATTTAATGAAGGACGGTTTGATGAGGCAATTAACCTTCTGGACTCTGAAAGAAATAAGGCGACAGAGGCGGAATGGATTGCGAAGCTGGATTTAACGATGGGCACGCTGTTTTACAATACCGATAAATTTAACAATGCAGCGTTTTACTTTAATGACATTATAAATAATTATAAGGATCAGGTTTCAACATTAACACTAGAAAAGGCCTATTGGTATTTGGGGAATTCATACTTCCAATTAGATATGTTAGCCGAGGCAGAAGCAGCTATGCAAAAAGCTTATGAATTGAACGGAGCTTACAGCAGGGTAGCAAAAAGCTACTTGGATGCCATGGCTGACGTACGGACAAACTAATATTAAAGCTCAAGAAATAGGGTCAACTCCAAAGTTTAATAAAAAAGCCCG
>NNSL01000459.1 GCA_003123965.1 Balneolaceae bacterium SMO_bin1 | reverse complement strand
AGGCCGCGTGGACAATTACATACTCGACGTTTGGGAAAATGAACCCAACTTTTCGGATGAAGTTGCACGTCACGCCTACCTGAAGACGCCCCATATTGCCGGCTACTCGGTGCAGGCTAAAGAACGGGCCACCCACATGATTTTAAAAGCCATGATGGATCATTTTGAAATGGATAGCCAACTTGATGAAATAAGCCAATCAACGAGCAATCACTCGGTACCCTCAACATTTTGGTCACTCACGGATGCCATCACGCATTATCACCCCATTGAAGACTACAAAACAAGGTTGATGATGCTCATTGGCCGATCAGAGGAGGAAAAAGTTGCCGGATTTAATGAGATACGTACCGGCCATCCACTGCGTGATGAGCTGCACTGTTTTAGTGTACCCAAAGAAGTGCGTGAAAAATTCCCGGCCCTGGCTTCGTTGATGGATTAAACGCTGAAAAAATTGAGTGCAGTCCGGAACGTTTTTTCAGCAATGGTTTCATACGATTCGCCCATCACCTCGGCCAGCCGCTCAGCGGTATGCTTCACAAAAGCCGGCTCATTGCGTTTGCCGCGGTGCGGTTCCGGTGACAGATAAGGGGCATCGGTTTCGAGCATCATTTTACCAAGAGGCAACTGCCCCACCGTTTCATAAACGCCCGCATTTTTAAAGGTGAGTACACCACCAATTCCGAGATGCAGTCCCAAATCGATGGCACGTTTGCCTTCATCAACCGAACCGTTAAAGCAATGCCAGATGCCCTGTAAATTTCCGTCTTGCTCTTCTTCAATAATTTGGAGCAAATCGGGGGTGCTTTCGCGGTTGTGCAAAATTACCGGCTTACCCACTTTTTTGGCCACGCGGCAGTGCATTCGCAAGCTGGCTTGCTGCTCGGCTTTATATTCGTCGCTCCAGTAGTAATCAAGTCCCGTTTCGCCCACCGCTGTAAAATCATCCTCATCGCAAAGCGCCAGCAATTCCTCTTCCTGGATTGAATTTCCCTCATTTAAATCAGTTGGGTGCAGACCGGCCATTTTGTGAAAATGAATCTCGGTATGTGAAAGTGCTTCCATTTTGGGGATGGAATCGAGATTGATTGCAGGCATAAAAATATGCCTCACCCCGGCTTGGGCCGCCCGGTCAAGAACATCGTCGATGTCGTCCTCAAACTGTTCGGAATAAATGTGGCAATGCGTATCTATAAGCATAAAATTTAGGTGGTGTGATATTCGACGAGACGCTCCAGCGGTTTCTGGATAAAAAGTCCGCTGCGGAGGCCCTCTTCTTCTAAAATTTCGGTGATCAACTGCTGGTGCGCCTGCGCAACAGAACCCACAAAACGCACTTCATATGAAGCAGCATCACTATACTTTTTTACGATGCGGGTGATGAAGCTGTGAAATCCCTGGCGCAGCATTTGTTTGATATAAGGATGTTCGGCATGCTGCCCTAAAAAAGCGCCATATGAAGCAATAAAACGGCTCTTTTGATCGCCATCGTACAACCCGTGCATGATGTGCTTTAGCGACATATTGTGCGATTCTTCTAAACTTTTTTCCAGCTCGGCCGGTAATTCTTTACGAAAATAGCGGTTGATAATTTGCTTGCCGAAATAACCGGCGCTGCCTTCATCCCCCAAGATAAATGCCAACGACGGCATGTGTTCAACAATTTTTTTGCCGTCGTATAAACATGAATTGGAACCGGTGCCCAAAATGCAGGCAATGCCCGCTGCATCGCCAAAACAAGCGCGGGCCGCGGCCAGCAGGTCGTGCTCAATTTCTATGGCAGCGTTGGGGAAAAGTTGTACCAGCGCTTGTTCCACTACCGCGTTACGGTCGGGTTCATCACAGCCGGCGCCGTAAAAGAATATTCGATCAATAGCCTGTCCGTCCAGTTCGGGCAGCAAGTGCTCCTGCAGCACATTTTTAATGCTATTGGTGGTATGATAATAGGGATTCAGTCCCTCGGTAAAAATAGTTTTTGATACCTGGTCGGAAGTGAGGCGCCATTCGGCTTTAGTGGCACCGCTGTCGGCAATTAAATTTGTCATTTTAAGCTCAGTTATTTATTTCAGCAGGCCTAATCTAATCATTTTTCAATAGAACCATAAACCTGTGTTACCACATGGTTACTGATCAATATTCTGCCTATAATTAACAAAAAGTCAACAAGTTCCTCCGCCATGAAACTGACCTACAGCGATTATCTGAATATTGATGACTTGCTGGATCTGCAGGAGTATAAGTCGAAAGATAAGGAGCATGACGAAATGCTCTTTATCATCATACATCAAACGTACGAGCTTTGGTTTAAGCAAATTTTGCACGAGTTTGATAAGCTGCGCAACGAGCTTTCCGCCGGCCATACGTGGACATCAGTAAAAACCATGCGGCGCGTACTCACCATTCTCAAAACCATGGTGGCCCAAATCGACATTCTGGAAACCATGACGCCACTTGAGTTCGACAGTTTTCGCGACTTTTTAGGATGATGCCAGTGGATTTCAATCCGTGCAGTTTCGTGAAATTGAAATGCTATGCGGCCATCGCTCCGAACACATTTTAAAAGCGCACGAACATCAGCCCCAATACCTGCAGCGCATTAAAGATCGTATGGAAGAACCTACACTTTGGGAGCAGTTTTGCGAGTATCTTCGCCAAAAAGGATACGATATGCCCGAGCCCCAGCGGCGCGACGTAAAAAGCGGACTGGTGTATGCACCATCAGAAAAAGCGCAGCAAGTGCTGCTTCATATTATGCAAAACGATCCTGAAGTAGCGCTGCTTGCCGAGCTCTTTGTGGATTTTGATGAAGGCATGCAGGAGTGGCGCTACCGGCACGTTAAAATGGTGGAACGTACCATTGGCGACAAAATGGGCACCGGCGGTTCTGAAGGCGTAAAATACTTGCGCAAAACGCTGCACCGTCGCATTTTCCCGGATCTTTGGGAAATTCGATCAAAAATTTAATTCTGTCCCATTCGAACGAAGTTAAGAATCTTTGTTTTCATAACATCCAAGGCTCTACCAATTAAAATATTTTGGCTGGGCTGATTCATTTTTCATACACTTTTATTGCATGCACTCAATTGACGATTTAGCGAAACGCCTTCAACCGCACTATTCTAACTTTGATGTCGCCAATCGCCTCCTATTCAGCGGGCATTCACACCAAGCCTGGCCCGATGTAGCCCGCGACGGCCTCATTGAATCGTACGATACAGCCGCAAAACGAGTTGATACCAAATGGGACGTGGCCGCCGAAAAAACGGAAATTCTTCGCAATTACCTGCGCGACTTTTATGATGATCCGGAAGGCCTCTACTGCCAAAGCGAAAATACGCACCACCTCATTGTTTCGTGGCTTTCCAGCTTCAATTTAAAGACTAAACCCAAAATCATCACCACCGACGGCGAATTTCATTCCATGTTTCGGCAGCTGCACCGCCTGACAGAGGAAGGGTTGAAAATGGCCATGGTTGAGGCCGAATCGGACGATATCGTGCAGCAAATACGCGATGAAATTGATGACCAAACCTGCGCCATCATGCTATCGCGGGTGTATTTCCAAAGTGGCTTGATCAACCAGCACATAAACGAAATTGCCGCCCTGGCCCGCGAGCATAACATCCCATTGATGATTGACGACTATCATGGCACAAATGTGGTTCCATTGTCTATTCGGGAGCAGAATTTAGAAGACTGCTACGTTTTGATCGGTGGATACAAGTATCTGCAATGGGGAGAAGCCAACTGTTTTCTTCGTTTCCCGAAGAACTGCGATTTGCGTCCGGCCATCACCGGCTGGTTTGCCTCTTTCAGCACGCTGGATGAACCACGCGATATGGAGCCCGTTGAATTTGACGACGGTGACCAGCGGTTTGCAACAGGCACTTACGATCCTGCATCACAATTTAGGGCGGCCAAAGTGGTAGAATTTTTTAGAGAGCATGAACTAACGCCTGCGGTGCTGCACAAGCAGTATTCAGCCCAGGTAAAGCTGCTGCGAGATTTATTTCTTGAACAGGATTTTGACCCTGAAACCATATCACTGTATCACCGCAAACCGCTAACACAAAATGGTGGATTTTTAGCCTTACAATCACCGCATGCCCGCGAAATACGTGCACAGTTACTCGAACAAAATGTATTTACTGATGCCCGCGCCGATATTCTGCGGCTTGGCCCCGCACCGTATATCACCACCGATCAAATTAAAAAAGCCATGGCGGCACTAACTTCAACCATAAACGATTTGCCAAATTAAAAGTGTAAGGAATACGCCTGCCGGGAGTCTATATATTAAATAGCGTTGCGGGGTCATTTGCGTTACACTCAAACGGTCCTCTTCCCTCAATCTTATCATTGTGAATTTTAACATGGCATGACACGATGTTGTCAGTTATAAATCATATATTTGCAATGAAAAAATAAAGCAAACTAGTAATCTCTTTCTATTATGTCTGATAACAAAGATCGCGAAAAGGCCTTAGAAATGGCCATTGATCAAATTGAAAAGCAGCACGGCAAAGGCACCATCATGAAGCTGGGTGATGACGCCACGCGTGACGTAAATGTCATCTCAACCGGCTCCATTATGATTGATGACGCGCTGGGCGTAGGCGGCGTGCCCCGCGGGCGAATTACTGAAATTTATGGCCCGGAAGCCAGTGGTAAAACCACCTTGGCTCTGCACATTATTGCTGAAGCACAAAAAGCAGGCGGCTATGCGGCCTTTGTTGATGCTGAGCACGCCTTTGATCCCAAATATGCGAAAAACCTGGGCATTAACACCGATGAGCTGCTTATTTCGCAGCCCGACAGCGGCGAGCAAGCCCTCGAAATTACCGAAACGCTGATCCGCTCGGCCGCGCTTGACGTAGTTGTGATTGACTCGGTAGCCGCGCTGGTACCCCGCGCCGAACTGGAAGGTGAAATGGGTGATTCGCACATGGGGCTGCAGGCACGGTTGATGTCGCAGGCGATGCGTAAAATTACCGGTATTGTTAATAAAACGCGCACCTCGTGCATCTTCATTAACCAGATTCGCGAAAAGATTGGTGTTATGTTTGGTAACCCAGAAACTACATCCGGCGGACGCGCACTCAAGTTCTACTCCTCGGTACGTATGGATATTCGCCGTATTGGATCGCTCAAAAACGGCGGCGATGTTGTGGGGAACCGAACCAAGGTTAAAATTGTGAAGAATAAGGTGGCGCCCCCCTTTAAAACGGTTGAGTTTAATATTATGTACGGCAAAGGCATTTCCCGCCTGGCCGAAATTCTTGACTTGGCTGTTGAGTACGATATCATTCAAAAGCGCGGAAGCTGGTACCGTTACGATGGCGAACCGATTGGCCAGGGCAGCGACAACGCCATGGAATTCCTCGAATCTGATCCTGAATTGATTGATAAGATTGAAGAGCAAATTAAGCGCGAAATGCATCCCGAGAAATACGAGGATGAAGAGGCCGAAGATCAGGACTCAAAAGAAGAAGAGGATTCTGAAGACGAAGAGTCGTAGTGAGCGAAGCTGACCCCGATTTACCCGGCCGCATCACGTCCATCACCCCGCAAAAGAAAAATAAGAAGCGGTATTCCATTTTTGTGGACGACGAATTTCTTATTGGTGTGGCCGATGAAACACTGCTGGAGCACAATTTGCGCAAGGGCGATGAGGTTACCGTGCAGCTCTTTCGCAAGCTGCAGCGGGCTGAGGGTCGGCACGCCGTAAAATCGTACCTGCTGGGGTTGTTGGCCCGGCGCGACCATGCTCGTCGGGAGCTGTACCGCAAAGCCAAGCGCAAAGATCACCCCGGCGATATGATAAACGACGTGTTGGATGAACTGGAACGAAAAGAGCTAATCAATGAAGAGGCTTTTGCCGGTAAGTTTGCGCGTGACAAAAGTCACCTTAACAGCTGGGGACCCTCAAAAATAAAGGCGCATTTGGCAAAAAAGGGTATTGCCAAAGATGTGCGCGAGCAAATTGTTGCTGAAACATTTGAAGAGGTTGACCTTCAGGAGCGTTTCAGAACGCTTGTTGAGAAAAAACGGCGGCGCTTTTTGCGTGAAGAAGACGCTTTTAAAAGAAAGAAAAAAGTGTTTGATTACCTGCAGCGCAAAGGCTATTACCCCGGCAGTATTTACCGCCATTTGGATGAGCTCATGAGGATGCTAGACAATGAATAACTGGTCAATTGAAAAACTGATTAAAGCAGGCGTTGCGCTCGGCGCGCTTTATGTTTGCTACCTGCTGGGCTACTATTTTGCCACGCTCATAGGCTATGCCATTGTAGCCGTAATTTTCAGCTACATTCTTGATCCTATTGTGAACCGTATGCAGGTTGCGGGCATGAATCGCACGGTTGCTATTACCGCCACTCTTACTGCCGTAATATTAGTACTCATCTGGATTTCTACCAATGTAATTCCCATGGTAGTGAATGAAATGGTAAAACTGGCCAGCCAGCTGAACCTGGAAAACCTGCAAAGTATCGCCGCGCAGATTGAACAACGGCTTTCCCGTCAATTTACTTTTTTGCCGGAGGGGTTTTTGCAGGAAAACATCACGCAGGCTTTTTCTGAACTCATTGATGTAGGCCAGCTGCCCACCGCTCTAAGCAATATTATTGGTATTTTCACCAACATATTTTCTGCTTTCCTGGTGATCCCCTTTGCGACGTTCTTTTTTCTGAAAGACGGTAACAGAATACGGCGAAGCATGCTGCAGCTGGTGCCTAATAAATATTTTGAGACCTCATTAAGCCTTCTCGACAAGATCGAAACCAGGCTCGGCATTTATTTTCGCAGCGTGTTATTGCAAAGCCTGCTGGTTGCCTTCTTTTCATGGCTGGGGCTGACCATCGTAGGCCTTAACAATGCACTCTCGGTGGGCATTGCCGTGGGTATTGCTAATAGTATCCCCTACTTTGGTCCGGTTATCGGCTATGTTCTTTCCGTCACCGTATCCATTGTTGAAGTGGGCGATTTTTCACTGGTACTGCCATGCATCATCGCCATTTTATTTGTGCAAATACTTGATAATGTAGTCTTTCAGCCGTTCATTTTTTCTCGGTCAGCCGATATGCACCCACTGGCCATTTTATTTATCATTTTAATTGGCGCACAGCTGGCCGGGCTCTTAGGCATGCTGGTGGCCATTCCCATCGCTACAGTTATAAAAATCACGATCAACCAGGTTCAGTGGAGTCTGAATAACTACCACGTTTTTCGATCAAAGAAACCGCTATAGTACAATAATTTCTTTGCTCAAGCTGTTCGATGCGCTGTATTTTTTATGTATCTTTGCCCTTCTGGATTTCAAACCAAAAATTACATAAGTGAAGCAGCTCGTTTTTTTTGCCTCCGGTTCCGGCACAAATTTCCAATCGGTTATTGATGCTGTTAAAGAAGGAGAAATAGACGCTAATATCGCCGGATTGATTGTAAATAAACCTGGAACCGGTGCTGCCGAGCGCGCAGCTAAAAACGATATCCCGGTGGAAATCCTGGCTCCTTCGTCTTTTGAAACGTCCGAAGCTTACCAGTCGGTACTATTGAACACACTCAAGCGTTGGCAGCCCGATTTAATTGTACTGGCCGGCTATATGCTGAAAATACCAGAACGAATTATTGAAGCCTATCCCGAGCAGATCATCAATATTCATCCTTCCCTGCTGCCAAAATTTGGCGGCAAAGGTTTTTACGGGATAAAAGTGCATAAAGCTGTTTTAGATGCCGGTGAAAATGAAACCGGATGCAGCGTCCATTTGGTGAATGAACAATACGACCAAGGTCCCGTTCTGGCGCAGCGGAAGGTACCGGTTAAAGAAAGTGATTCCCCCGAAACGTTAGCCAAACGCGTACTTGAAAAAGAACATGAACTTCTGCCTCAGGTCATCAAAAAACTATCTCAACAACTCTTAAATATATTATTTGTGTCCCTACAACCCCTCTCCGAGCTCCCTCAAACACCATTAAAAATCAATCGCGCACTGTTATCTGTTTCCGATAAAACGGGCATAACCGATTTGGCCCAGACGCTTCACAAGCGCGGTGTTGAAATAATATCTACCGGTGGAACCGCCCAAGCTGTACGAGATGCCGGCATTCCGGTGAAAGATGTATCTGAAATTACAGGTTTTGAAGAATGTCTCGACGGACGCGTTAAAACGCTGCACCCGGCAGTTCATGCAGGACTTTTGGCACGAACCAGCCATGAGGCTGACAATAAAGAAATGGAGCGAATGGACTTTACCCCCATTGAATTGGTGGTGGGCAACTTGTACCCGTTTGAGGAAACAATACAGCGGGAAGATTGCACGCCAGCCATTGCAACAGAAAATATTGACATCGGCGGACCAACGATGATTCGGGCGGCGGCTAAGAACTTTGCGCATGTTTGCGTACTCACACATCCAAATCAGTATGATGATTTTATTTCGAACTTCGGCGAAAGTGGAACCATAGATGTTGAGCACCGGCAGGAATGGGCCCGGCAGGCATTTAACCACACTGCCAAGTACGATTTGCACATTGCCAACTATTTTAATGATCTGCGAGAAGACGAAACGCCTTACCAATTGAATGTTTCGCTGCAGAAGTCGCAGGATTTACGCTATGGTGAGAACCCGCATCAACGGGCGGCCGTATATGGCAACCAAGATGAATTTATTAACTGTTTCCACGGCAAGCAGCTGAGCTACAACAACTTGCTTGATGTAGATGCAGCACTGCACCTTATTGCCGATTTTGAGAATGACGAACCGACCTGCGCCATTTTTAAACACACAGTGCCCTGCGGCGTGGCTACCGGTAAAATTTGGCCCGAGCGTGGAAAAAAGCCTTTGCCACGGATACTTCCTCTCCTTTCGGCGGTATTATAGTTGTGAACAAAGAGCTTGATCTCGAAACGGCCAAGCATATTGACGAAATCTTTACCGAGATTATCCTGGCTCCCTCCTTTTCTGATGAGGCACTTGATTTGTTAACAGAAAAAAAGAATCGGCGACTTATACGCATCAAAAAATCGCTGGCAACCGTTAAAACGCCATCATTTAAATCTATTTTTGGCGGAGCAGTGAGCCAAGATGCCGATCACACCAACATTTCATTCAATGAATTTGAAACCGTTACCGAGCGTACGCCAACCGATTCAGAAATTCGGGATCTTTTATTCGCCTGGAAAGTAGTAAAACATGTGAAGTCGAACGGCATTGTATATGCCCGCGACGGCCAGACCATCGGCATTGGAACGGGGCAAACCAGCCGCGTTGAATCCTCGAAAATCGCTATTGCCAAAGCCAAAGAAGAAGGGCTTTCAATCGAAAATACGGCTATCGCTTCGGACGCATTTTTCCCCTTTGCCGACGGCGTGCAGGCCGCAGCCAAAGCCGGGGCAACATCAGTTATTCAGCCTGGCGGCAGCATACGCGACGACGAAGTAATTGCCGAGGCCAACAAAAATAACATGGCCATGGTATTTACCGGTAAGCGCCATTTCAGGCACTAATTTTTCAGATTAAAATTTGCTAATTTTATTAATTACATCTATTCGCAAATAGACGAACAATATTGTATTTTCAACCAACTTATCCGCTTAACATCAACCGTATTCAGCACACCTACTTCATAAATTATGGCTAACAATTCATCCAAAGAACCTAAAAAGAAAAAGCAGAAAAAAGGATTTTTTGATTGGCTTTACACCGATATAGCAATTGATTTAGGCACGGCAAATACGCTTATCTATTCCCGCAACGAGGGCATGGTGTTGAACGAGCCTTCTATTGTTGCACTCAATATGCAGAACGAACCGGTGGCCACAGGCTATCAGGCACGACTAATGCACGAAAAAACGCACAAGAATATTCGCACGGTCCGCCCGCTGCGTGATGGTGTTATTGCCGATTTTGAAGTAGCCGAGCAGATGATCCGGTCGATGATTAAGAAGGTTAAAATGAAATGGTATTCCAGCACGCGCCAAATGGTAGTGTGTGTGCCCAGCGGCATTACCGAAGTAGAGCGCCGCGCGGTTCGCGACAGTGCCGAACATGCCGGTGCTAAGGAAGTATACCTGGTGGATGAACCCATGGCCGCCGCAATCGGTATTGGCCTGAATGTTCACGAACCGATCGGAAACATGATTGTTGACGTGGGCGGCGGTACTACTGAAATTGCCGTGATCGCGCTATCGGGTATTGTTTTTGCGCAGTCGGTACGGCTGGGCGGTGATGAACTGAACGAAGACATCATCAACTACTTTCGCCGTAATCACAACCTGTTGATTGGTGAGCGAACGGCTGAAAATATTAAATGTGAAATTGGGTCCGCCACTCCGCTCGATGAAGAAGTGGAAATGGTGACCAAGGGGCGCGACTTGGTGAACGGCGTACCGCGAACCCGAACCGTAAGCTCCAAAGATGTTCGTGAAGCGATCTCCGAATCGGTTAACACCATTGTAGAATCGATCACAAAATCACTGGAACAGACGCCGCCCGAACTTTCAGCCGATATTCTGGACCGCGGCATTATGCTAACCGGCGGTGGGGCGCTGCTCAAGAATCTTGACAAGCTGATCATGGAAACCACCGAACTACCCGTTCATATAGCCGAAGATCCGCTAACGGCTGTTGTGCGCGGCACCGGCGCCATTCTGGAAGACCTGGAGTACTATCGTACCGTTATTACTTAATTTTGAGTGGAATAAAGTGAATGCGATTTCGACTTCCACGCATATCTGATGCTAAAGATTACATTTTAACGGCCCTGCTGCTGGTTGTGTCCATCGTACTGTTGATCGGGCGAAACCAGGGCGGACTCGAAAATCTGCGCACGGTTTCCATCGTCATGTTCAGCTACATTGAAGAACCGCTATCGAATTTGCGGGTGTATCAGCAAGCTCTAAAAACCAATAATGAGCTTCGGCAACAAAACATACAGCTGCTTGACGAATTAAGCCGCCTGCGTTCGGCACGCCAACGTAACGAAGAGCTGCGCGAGCTGCTGGAATTCAGCCGCAACACCGACCTGAGCCTGTACCCGGTACAAATTATCGGCAAAGAGCTCAACCTGATAAACAATACCATGACGGTAGATGCGGGTTCTGAGGACGGCATTAAACAAGGCATGCCCATGATTGCTGCAAAAGGCTTGGTGGGGAAAGTGGTATTAACCTCCGATGAGTACGCACAGGTAATGCCCTATTTTAACACCCTGTTTCGTGTAAGTGCAAAACTGCAGAATTCAAATGCCTATGGCATTTTAAGCTGGACTGATGAAGATATTAAGCAAGCTCGAGTTACGCTATGTTCCGCAAACCATAGCTGTTGATACCGGCGAAGTAGTGCTTACATCGGGGTACAGCCAGGAATTTCCGCCCAACATACCAATTGGCAAAGTAGTACGAACTGAGCCAAACCAAGGCAAAGATACGCAACGCATTTTTGTTGAACCGTTTGTGAACCTGTACACCGTAGCCCAGGGATTTGTAGTTACTAGTGAACCGGATACAGCTATTAAGAAACTGAACAACCAATACCAGGAACTTTTTGAATGAGCGCACAATCTGTAAAAAAAATAGGCTTCGCTATTGCCGTAGTTATTTTGCAGGTTGTGTTTTTCCGGCACCTCAAAATCTTTAGCATGCAGCCAGATATCATTCTGGTTTTTCTGCTTTGGTTTATGACCAAGAGCTCACGAACGGCCTCTATTCTGCTGGCGGCCAGTATGGGCTTTGCCCAGGATGCGTTACTTGATCTATGGGGACTTAATATGTTCTCAAAAACAGTACTTGCTTTTGCAGCACACAGCTGGATTGCCAATAACATGGATTTACGGCAACAGCTGCCCCGCATAATTTCGGTCGTTTTTATTGCGGCACTGGGCCATAATTTGGTCTTTGTTGCGTTAAATTTAGCAGTAGAAAACTATACCGCTGAATTGTTATTTTGGAGACAGTGGATCGGCAATGCGGCTTACACAACAATCGTTGCCGGAATTATTCAGCTTTTCAGAGGATCTTAATACAATAGATTAAATTTTTAGACAAGCATCTTCTGCTTGGCCACCAAATAAACATGCGTAAAAACACAAAAACACGGTCTCACTTTTCGATCCAGGTTTTTAAAGTCGGGATGGCGGTGCTGGCGCTCATCATTCTGGGACGCCTGTTCCAGCTTCAGATTCTTGAGTATGATGAATATAACCCACAGAGCCGCGAAAACGCTCTCCGCCAGGAAGTGGTAAATCCCGCCCGTGGACTTATCTACGACCGCAACGGCACGCTGCTGGTCGATAATGAGCCCATTTATTCCATCACTGTAACGCCCGCCACTTATGATACCACCAAAACGCCGCTGCTTGCCAAGCTGTTGAATATGCCGGTTGATGAACTGAAGGAACGCGTCGACAAGGCGCGAGCGTATTCATGGCATCGCTCCTCGAAAGTATTTACCGAACTCGATTTTGAAACCTTCTCACAGATTGAAGAAAACATTTGGCAGTTGCCCGGTGTAGGGCACCAAATTGAAAGTAAGCGCCACTATCCTATTGACAGCCTGCAGGCCTCGCATATTTTTGGCTACCTGCGCGAAGTATCAGAAGAGCAGTACCGCCAAAACAGCATGTACAATCTGGGCGACAAAGCCGGGAAAAGCGGGTTAGAGCAATTTTACAACGAATCACTTTGGGGGGAAAAAGGAGTAGAATACACCAAAGTTAACGCCATGGGTCAGGCACTTGGTTCATATCAAGACGGGGCCAGTGACGAAGCGCCTACCAAAGGCCATAATTTACATACCACCCTTGATGCCGCACTGCAGAAGCTGACCGAAGATCTGATGGAAGGCAAGCGGGGAGCAGCCGTTGCCATTGACCCGCGGGACGGCGGCATTCTCAGCATGGTAAGCGCTCCGCAATACGACATTCGTAAACTGGCCGGGCGCATTAACCAGGAATACTGGCAGTCGGTCAATACCAATCCCGAAAATCCACTGTTTAACCGTGCCGTATTGAGCAAGCAACCGCCAGGCTCCACCTTTAAACCGCTGATGGGACTTATCGGATTGGAAATGGGTATTATCACTCCGCAAACAACCGTTTATAATCCCGGCTACTACATGCGCGGGCGGCGCTACGGCGACCACGCCGATGTAGGCACCTATAATCTTACCAAGGCGATACAAAATTCCAGTAACACCTATTTCTTCTGGATGATGGATAAAATTGCCACCAGCGGTCGATTGAACAAGTGGCACGATATGGCCGCCGATTTCGGGCTTGGTTCACAAACGGGCATCGATCTGCCCTATCAAACCCAGGGCATTTTACCGGACAGCACCTATTTCAACGAAACTATTGGGGTGAACAGGTGGGGGCTCGGCGACGTGCTCAACCTCGGCATTGGCCAGGGGCACATGTCGGCATCACCACTGCAGATGGCTGTAATGGCGGCCGGAATTGCCAACAACGGTTACCGCGTGCAGCCGCATATTGTGCACAGCATAAAAAAGGAAAACGGGGAAGTAGTTCGCCAGACGCCTCCACGCGAAAAAATTGAGTGGGTTAAACAGCAGCATCTTGACCTGGTAAAGCAGGGCATGCGGCAGGTAGTTACCGACGGAAGCGGCCGCTACTGGGCCGACCTTGACAGCGTAAAAGTTGCCGGCAAAACCGGTACGGCGCAAAACCCGCACGGCGAAGACCACGGACTTTTTATCGCCTTTGCCCCATATGATAACCCAACTATTGCCGTAGCTGTTCTGCTGGAAAACTCCGGCTTTGGGTCGCAGTCGGCGGCACCGGTGGCTTCCCTGATGATAGAACAGTACTTGACCGGCGAAATTAATCGCCCGTACGTTTACGAATACGTAAAAGACTTTAAACCTGAAACCGACGAAACCGCTGCACTGAATGAGTAGAGCAACATCATTTAACTGGATTATACTGGCATTGTGGGTGAGCCTGGTGAGCATAGGGCTGATTGCCATTTTCAGCGCCACGCAGGGGCCGGTGGCCGAATTTCTGCCGTCGTACATCCAGATTAATTTTTACAAGCAGCTCATTGCGTTTGGCCTGGCCATTGGGCTGTTGGCCGGCATGCAGTTTCTTGATCCCCGCCTGTTTAAAGAGGGCTCCTACCTGTTTTACGGAATTGGGCTCATTTTAATGGTTTTAACGCT
>NNSL01000441.1 GCA_003123965.1 Balneolaceae bacterium SMO_bin1 | reverse complement strand
GAATAAAGTTGGCGCCCCAAAGAAAGGTGAAAAAAATAAGCAAGCCATGGTGGGTTAGGCTCCCATCATGGCTTGTAATAGTATGCGAATCAGTTTGTTTGATACGTGTTTATACCTCGATCGTGAAAGGAACTTTCGTTTCGTCCCAATGCATTACGGCCTCAGCTGAGGTATCGGTCACATCCTGAAAGTAGAACATGAGCTGCTCCATTGCCGGCGCGTCTTGGGGTTGTGTTTCAACACGGAGCACATCTTGGCTTTCATCGTACTGTGTTCCCCAAGATAGTTTAGAATTCAGAATTATGGTCCAGGTATCTTTTCCTGGAATAGTGTAAAGCGAATATGTGCCGGCATCAACCTTTTGACCTTCTATCATGACATCATCTGAAAAGGTAATAGCGGTTGATTCATTGGCACCGGTGCGCCACCATTCATCAAAGGGTACTAGATCACCGAAAATAGTGCGATCATTAACGCTGGGTCGGCCGTAAGTAATGGTAACTTCAGTAGTTCCAATAGTCTGGCTTACCGAGGCATTGGGACTGGTACGCGGTTTTTCGTTTCCACGTTCCTGCGCTTGGGCGTTTAATGCTGTAAATGCGATTGCGAAACCCGCAATCATCAAAAATGAGAATAATTTATGTAATGCTTTCATAATACCGACTTTTATTTATGGTTAACTGTGTTCAAGAGCTACATTCAGTAACAGTAGAGCTGATGATTTAAGTTCAAAATTTTTGCCCTTCCATAAAACAGTCTTTTATAACAACCATTTATTATACATTAATTTTTGCACATCCTCAGCTATTCAGAACGATAACTTGTGAAAGTTTGTGATAAGTGCCGGTCTTATTAACTCTATTTAAAAAGGTTTATTACGTGAATTGGAACTAATACAACTTTTTTGCCTAAGCAGGCTTGGTATCAAGGTAAGAGAAGTAAGGCAACTGACGTCTGTAAACTATGGCGCCATTTATCTTATGCATACACAAATTGGATTTAAGCGTATATTTAATGTGCTTGGCAAGTGTACTTCAATTATTGAAATAATTAATGAGTGACAAAAGCTACATTTCCAGTATAAAAGAGCAATTTTTTGACATTAAAAAGGGTGAATGGCCCCGAGCGCTGGCTTTATCACTTTTCTTTTTCTTGATAATTGCAGTTTTCTGGGTGCTCAAACCTATAAAAAAGGGAGCCCTAATAAGTTTTTATAAAGAAGATCCGCTGCTTCTTTTTGGTCTTACCTTTGGCGGAGCTGAGGTTGAACAGCTGGCCAAGGTTGTAAATATGGTGGTGGTATTTGGTGTGGTGATTTTGTTTACCCTGCTTGTGCGGCGGTTCAAGCGCCAGCAGGTAGTGTATATTTTTTGCGGGTTGATTAGTGTAGCGCTTATTTACTTTGGTTTTGCATTAACCACCCTCAGTGCCACCGATGCGTGGACCTTCTACGTGTTTGGCGATATTTTTAACTCCATAATGGTAGCAACATTTTGGGCCTTCGCCAACGATGTAAACAGCCCGGGCGAATCGAAGCGACTATATGGCATTATCGGGCTTGGTGGGGTGGTAGGCGGCTTTTTCGGCAGTACCTTTGTGAGTGCTCTGGTTGATGTAAAGGCCGCTCGCGAATTATTGGCCACACCATTTAGAGAGCTGAATATCGCCGAGCAGTTGCAGCGTGGATTTATGGAAATTGCATTTCCTGTGTATCAATACATAATTCAGCTGAGTGAATGGCTGAACCGACAGTTCGGTTTCGCCGGCTACCAGGAACAGATGCTGGGCCGGCAAAGCCTGCTGCTGATCTGTATTTTGGCGATGGCCATTATTGCTGCACTCGCATATTTTGTAAACACTCGCTCAGACGAAGCTGACGAGCCTGAGTCTGATGAGGAAGGAAAGTCGGTGAGTGCTGCCCTGGAGGGCGCAAAACTGGTATTCAGCTCAAAATACCTTCTGGCTATATTGGGTATTATCGGATTCTACGAAATTATTTCAAACATCATTGAGTTTCAGCTGTCGGCCACGGTGGAGGCCTCAACTTTGCAGGGTACTGAAATTGACGCCTTTTTCGGCACGTATGGGTTGCTTATCGGGCTGGTGTCCATCAGTGTACAGCTGTTTGCAACCCCTTATGTAATGAATAAAAAGAGTGTGGGCATGGCGCTGCTTATTCTGCCGGTTCTCGATTTTGTTTTGTCTATTGGTTTTATAGCGGTGCCCATTTTATGGGTTGCCGCTGCGCTCTCCATTACCGATAATTCGCTCTATTATTCCATCACTCAATCGGCCAAAGAGTCACTTTATACGCCAACTTCGCGCGATGCCAAATATAAAGCGAAGGCTTTTATTGACATGTTTGGTCAGCGTGCGGCCAAGGTGCTGGCAGTAGTGCTTAATTTAGTAGTGGCTGCATATGTAGGTATTGAACATGTGCGCTGGCTTTCTATTGCTACTATAGTGGTGATCGCAGGATACTTTTTCGTGGTTCGTTTTGCTGGCAATGAATTTAAAAGACGCGCCGAGACTAATGAAGATATGATTGAGTAATAGGCAGTCACTAAAGCATTGTTTTTGCGATAATTACATATTTGCCTGATTTTAAGCATCAGTCAATTATGATGAAGCACAAGTTATTTTAGAAGGCGTAGCATGAGGAAGTTCGTCAATCTTTTTTACGAAGTTCGCAAGGATGAATGGCTTGCAGCAAGCCTTATGTTTTTGCTCCATTTTATGCTGATGGCTACGCTGTATTTTCTGAAACCAGCGCGCGACAGCCTATTCCTTTCCGAGATTGGACCCCGCCAGCTGCCTTTTATTTACCTGCTGCTCGCTGCGGTGGCCGTGCCTGTATCTATCTTTATGTCAAAATACCTGCGGCAGCATACTTCGCGGAAAGTTTTGCGGGGCTCACTTGTATTTTTCATTGTAAGCTTACTGGTGCTGCGGTGGGTGTTTACCTTCAACATGGAGTGGGTATTTGTTGTTTTCTACGTGTGGGTGGGCATTTTTGGCATACTGATAATTTCCCAATTTTGGCTTTTTGCCAATGCCATGTTTAATGCTCCACAGTCTAAGCGGTTGTTTTCATTTCTTAATTTAGGTGCCATTCTGGGAGCTATAGCAGGTAGTCAGGCATCAACCGTACTGGTTGCCTGGTTGAACCTGAGTACCGAAAATTTGCTCTTTGTAAGTATGGGATTACTGGGGGCGTGCCTGGCAATTACCTATCTCTTAAAAGAGGGCAAAAACGCTGAGGAATCTGAATCGAAGGGTGGGTCTGATGATACCTTTGCTTATTCGATGCGCGATGTGTTTAAAACAGTAATGAAATCGCGGTACCAGCTGCTAATTGCCGGTATTATTGGATTTGCCATGCTGGTGAGTACGCTGGTTGATTACCAGTTTAAAACGGTGGCTACGCGCGCCTATCCAAATACGGCAGCACTTACTTCGTTTATGGGCAGTTTTTATGGCGGTCTTAGTTTTATTTCACTGCTGATTCAGATTTTTCTTTCGACCCAAATTATTAAGCGGCTAGGGCTGGGAGGCGTTATTTTAGCCCGGCCGGGCAGTATTATGGTAGGCGCGCTGTTGTTTTTATTTGAGCCGGTATTAGCAGTAGCCATTTACATGCAGGGTTTTGATAGAGCCACCCGCTATTCAATCGACCAGACTGGACGTGAGCTGCTGTTTTTACCTTTGCCGCAAAGCGTTAAGCGCAAAACAAAAATTTTCATGGATATTTTTGTTGATCGTTTTTTCCGCGGCATAGCCGGCCTGCTTCTGCTGGCATTTATTTATTGGCGTGATTTTTCGGTAGAACAAATTTCTTACGTAGTGCTTGCCGCTGTTGGTGTATGGGTGATGCTTGGAGTGTGGGCCCGCCGAGAGTACGTCAAAAAATTTCGTGATTCGCTGCGTAAACGCTACATCGATGTCGATCAGATTACCCTGAATTTGAATGAGCCAGTGGTGTACCGTGCCGTTACAGAAATGCTGCAGAGCGGCAACAGTTCGCGCATTATCTACGCGCTGATTATGCTCGAAGACAGCGATGTTAGCAAAGTCACGGATGAGTTACAAAACCTGCTAGATAGCTCTCACAGTGAGATACGCGGGCGGGCACTGGCGCTGCTGCAGCAAGTTGATTCGGTTGATATCTCCGATAAAGCCAAACAGCTGCTCGACGATCCCGATCCGGAAGTACGCCTGGAAGCAGTCAATTATTTGTGTGAACATGGTGATGAAAAACCCGAAGATGTGATGCGTTCATATCTGAACCATGAAGACGAAAATATCCGCTATGCGGCGCTGGTTTGCGTGTATAAACACGATGGACGTGGCTCGTCTGAGGAAATCGATGAAGAACTGCTAGAGGAGGTACTGCAGCGCGACGATAATGACTCGATTGTCCTGCAGGCCCAGATTGCCCAAGTGTTGGGCTACGTACCGGATCACCCCATGGGTAATGAGTATTTATCAACGTTGCTGGCCCAAAATGAAAGGGTGGTAGTACACAAAACGCTGGAGAGTATTCGTCGGCTTAAAGACAAATCGTTTATCGATGAATTGCTCAACAAGCTGAAGGAACACCAGTTTGTTGTAGAGGTGCAGAAAACATTGGCTTCATTTGGTGAAGAATGTTTGGAAACGTATGAAGAAGCCTTTTTCGACGAGTCAAAAGAGCTGGATATTCGGGAACAAATTCCGGAGATATTTACGCATGTAGCCGGGAAAAAGTCGGTAAGCCATCTGCTTTCAATGCTGAATGAGAAGAACCCCCAGTTGCGTTATAAAGTGATTAAAGCGCTTAATAAATTAAAGAGAAATAACCGGCGCCTCTATTTTGACGAGGATAAGATACAACGCGCCGTGCGGCACGAAAGCCACGTATATTTCGAGCTTCTCTCAACAAAAATGGTACAGCGCACCGATATTCCGAATAATATTCTAATCATTGCGCTAAAAGAAAAAATGGACCAAACCAAAGAGCGGCTGTTCCGCCTTGTGGGACTGGTGCACGATCAGCAGGATATTTATGGGTCGTATCTTGCGTTAAAAAGCAGCAGTGAGGACGCCCGTGCCGCTTCTGTGGAATTTATTGACAATGTGCTTACAGTGGAGGAAAAAGAATATATTTTACCAATAATTGATACGCCCGACGATGAGGAAAAGCTCGAAAAAGGGGCGCAATCTCTTCGGCGGACTTGTAACCGATTACGAAGAGGGCATGTTAACTCTGCTCGAGGGTGATGATGTGTGGTTGCGGGCCTGTGCACTTTTTAGTATTTCGGCTAGTTGCCCCGATTCGTTACGGGAACATGTGAAACACGCGGCCACTGTTGATAATGGTAACCCGCCGCTTATTCAGGAAACTGCTGAATACGTATATAATAGGAATAAAAAAGCCAGTTATGGAAACAACAATTGAAAAGGTAATACATTTGCAGCGCATAGAAATGTTTGGCGACATCCCTTCTGAACAGCTGGCGCACTTGGCCGGAATTGCCCATGATTTTCGCGTATCGCAGGGTGATGTCATTTATTCTGAGGGCGACTCTTCTGATTCGATGTATGTGTTGATTGACGGAGCCGTTGAGATTGAGCGCAAAAATGGAAATAAAAAAATGATTGGCGAAGATGAAGCGTTCGGCATTTGGGGCTTTTTTGACCGCGAACCCCGCCTGGCCACAGCTACAGCCACCGAAGATTCTTATTTGCTTAAAATAGACAATGCAGACTTCTACGATTTAATTGAAGACCGTGTGCACCTTAGCAGGGGCCTAATCAAATTTTTAGTGGATAAAATCCGCCAGTTTATTCAAACAACTGATAAAATTATACGGTAAGTAAATGATCTATGAGCCCATCATAGGAATCGTGGATGGCATTTCAATGTTAAGCATGAGAATAGAATAAGAGTCAGTCATTTATCGTAAGCAAGAATCAATACTCATTTTAAAATCTAGTATGAGCTCCGTGAAAAGCAGTACCCCTAAATTGCCAACATTTTTTGCCTGGCTGGCTATATTTTCTTGTTTGCTGTTTGTGGTTTCCTGCGGCACGCCACGGCCATTTTACGAAACAGGGCAGGCCCAAAAACCGGATTCCGTTCAAACCAAAGAAATTGACTATAGCGTATTTTTGATTGGCGATACCGGGCGTCCGGTACTAAATGGTACGGATTATGTTCTCGAAGCCCTTGAATATCAATTAAAAGAGGCCGGAGATAGCAGCACTGTAGTTTTCTTAGGTGATAACATCTACGATTCTGGCATGACGCCCGATACCAATAGCTCAGCCCGGCAAGAAGATGAGGCTATTATGAACCGCAATATGCGCACGCTAACAGATTACAGAGGGCAGGCTTATTTTATTCCGGGCAACCATGACTGGTGGAACGGCATTTCGGGGCTGGAGGCGCAGGCCCGGTTCATAGAAGAATACCCTACCGCCGAAGCAGAATTTCATCCTCGTAATGGTTGTCCGGGACCAGTTGGTATAGATATGGGTGAAAGCTGGTACCTGATTATGCTCGATTCGCAGTGGATGGTTGCCGAAAGTTACAACCCAAATCCAAGAGTGGAGAATTGTGAATTTAAAACCCGCACCGAGGTTATCAATCAAACCTCAAAATTGGCCGAAGAGCATAGCAGTAAGCATGTGGTAATTGCTACCCATCACCCGTTTTTTAGTAACGGCAGCCATGGGGGGTATTATACATTCCGCGACCATGTTTTCCCGCTTACCAATCTGGTTGATAATTTATATCTGCCGCTGCCCATCATCGGGTCTATTTATCCGTTGTATCGCAAGCTTGGACGATCGCCGCAAGATATAAACCACCAGCAGTACCAGGAGTTTATATACCAAGTGAGGGAAGCGGTTGAAGATATTGATAATGTATTTTTTGCCGCCGGGCACGAGCATAGCCTCTCATTTTATGAAAAAGAGAAAACCGATGCCGACAAAGAGGGAACCGATTTCTTTATCACCAGCGGCTCGGGCAGTAAAAAATCATATGCTCGAACGGGTTATGGAGCCGAATTTGTGTATTCGCAAAACGGTTTCGCTAAGCTTATTTCATATAAAGACGGCTCGGTGAGCGTTGAGTTTTGGGTGCCTGACAAGCAGAACAAGCAGGGGAAACTGGTATATTACAAAGAGTTAATCGCTCCTGAAGCCGAGCGGACGGTAGAAAAGCAGATTGCTATGCGGCGCGATAATTATGCGGGCACGGAAGATACAGTCAAAAAGGTGCAGGCCGGACCCAATTATGCAGCCGGCAGCTTTCATCGATTTATTTGGGGTGATCACTACCGGGATACATGGACCACCGAGGTGGATGTTCCAGTTTTTGATATGGATACCAAAAAGGGCGGCCTTAAGGTGCTGGAGGTTACCGGTGGAGAGCAGACCATCACCATTATTGTTGAAGATTCCAGCGGTACCCGCCACGTAATGCGATCAGTGCAGAAAAATCCGACAAAATCGCTGCCCGATATGCTGCAGGATACTTTCGTGAAAGGAGTGGCGCAGGATCAGACATCGGCTTCGCATCCCTACGGAGCCGTTATTGTACCGACCTTAGCATCGGCAGCGGGCGTTTATCATACTACACCGGAAATTGGCTACGTGTCAAAAAAATCGGGTATTAAAATGGACGTGGGCAATAAAGAAGGGATTCTGGTTAACTTCCAAGAATTTATCAGCCCAAGGTGGTTCAATAAAAAGTATGATAAGCAGGCCGCCGGCATGATTAGTTCAGATGAGCTGTGGGAACGCATGCGAATGGGTGGTAATGCTAAAGTGGATGAAAAGCAGCTGGTGCGATCACGAATTTTCGATATGTTCATTGGCGATTGGGACCGCCATGAAGGGCAATGGTTCTGGGCGGAAACTAAAACCGATTCACTTTCTATTTATGAACCTATACCCATCGACCGCGACAATGCCTTTTTTAAGAGTGATGGCGCCATTCCCTGGATTGGCCGCCGCGAGTGGGCGTTACGAAAATTCCAGCTCTTCGATGAGGGAGTACGCGATATAGCGGGCCTGAATGTGAACGCCCAGTATTTCGATCGATGGTTCATGAATGAATTGCCAAAAGAAGAATGGTTGGCTATTGCAGAAGAAATGCAGCAGTCACTAACCGATTCAGTAATCAGCGAAGCTATAAGTAAGTGGCCGAAGCCCATTCGTCAAATAAATGCCGAAACGTTTGAGCGCAAGCTTCAAGCGCGGCGCGATAAATTAACCGATTTCGCCAGCCGTTATTACGATATACTGAATGAGGGAGTGAACGTATATGGTACCGACCAACCCGATGTTTTTGAAGTACAACGTGATGAAAACGGCAATGTGAAGGTGCGTGTTTACTCAAAATCGGATGGTAACAATAGCACCACTCTACGCTACGATCGCATGTTTAAAGCCAGTGAAACTGACGATATACGGCTCTACGGCTTTGGTTCTGATGATGTCTTTAATCTGAACGGAGAGGTTAAACGGTCAATTACGGTACGCATCATTGGCGGAGAGGGAGAGGATGTAATCAACGATAAATCGCTTGTTGAAGGAGGTTCTGAACAAACTCTGGTTTACGACACGTACTATGGATCAACTATCAATTCCGCAGGAGAAACACGGTCAAAACGTTCGGACGATCCGCGCATAAATCGCTTCAACAACCGTGGGTTTAAATACGGTTTTACCGCACCACTTGTCAGTTTTGGCTACAACCGAGATGACGGCTTATTCCTGGGTGGCGGCGCGCTTATACAAACGCAGGGATTCCGCAAAAATCCCTTTGCAACTGAACACCGTGTTACGGCCAAACATGCGCTTCGCACCTCCTCGTTTAGCTTTAGCTACAATGGCACTTACACCGATGAATTAGACCCGCTGACTCTTGAGCTGGGTGCGGAAGTGCTGGCGCCTCGGTTTGTTACAAACTACTTTGGTTTAGGCAATGAAACGGAGCGAGCCAGGGAAGATTACGACTTTTACAACTACGAAACCGATAACGTAGATCTGGATATTGGTATTGCCGAAGGTCTTCAAAACCTTGTGTTTCTTAATGCAGGTTTGGGATATGAATATTTTAGACCGTTGGAAACGGTAGGATTTATTAGCTCACCGCAATCTTCGCTCACCGATGAAGACTTTGGGCCGCATCATTTTGCGACAGCTGAAGCCGGTATTCGTGTAAACACGATAGATAATCTCGTACTGCCGCATTATGGTGTGGAGTTTGAGTTCACCGGAGAGCTGAATGTGGGGCTCAATAGTCGAAGCGAAACCTTTACTCGGCTTAAATCTACAGGGAAAGTCTTCTATACCTGGGAAAGCCTCTCAACCACTTTGGCATCGCGCATAGGAATTGCCACCAACATTGGCGACTACGATTTTTTCCAGGCTAATGTGCTGGGTGGCCAGCGGCTATTTACACAACCGGGGAACCTGCGCGGCTTTGCGCGCAACCGCTTTGCCGGACGCACCAGCTTGTTTCATAATACCGAACTGCGTACCGAGCTTGGAAAAATTAATTCGTACTTTTTGCCTGCGAAATTTGGCATAAAAGCATTTTTCGACGAAGGTCGTGTATGGGTTGATGGCGAAAACTCGAGCACTTGGCATATTGGTTACGGCGGTGGTCTTTGGGTAAGCCCCTTGGAATATTTTGTGCTGGATGCCAGTTACGCCATCTCAAAAGAAGATGAATTTGTTTCTGTGACGCTCGGTTTTAACTTCTGACAGCAGAAATTGAGCCATCAAAAACGGTCATGCCTTGGCCTCTTCTTTTAAAAGGTGACCAAATTCGTTGCGCAACTTCTTTAATTTCGGTGCAATGACAAACGAACAGTAACCGGCTCCCTGATTGTTATTGTAATAATTTTGATGCTCAGCCTCCGCGGGATAAAATGTATCCAGGGGCGCAATTTCCGTTACAATTGGGTCATCCCATAGATCCGATGCATCTGTTTCTTTTTTTGACCGCTCAGCTTTTTTACGCTGCTCTTCGCTGTGATAAAATATTGCCGATCTATACTGTGTACCCACATCGGCACCTTGCCGATTTTTAGTAGTGGGATTGTGAGTATGCCAAAAAACGGTAAGCAGCTGCTCAAAACTGATTTCATCTGGGTGGTAGGTAATTTGTGCTACTTCGGCATGGCCCGTTTCTCCGGAACATACCTGCCGATAGCTGGGATTTTCAACATTGCCGCCGGCATACCCGGATTTTACTGATACAACACCCTTAAGGTTCTGAAATACGGCTTCAACACACCAAAAGCAGCCAGCACCAAATGTTGCTTGTTGCGTTTTTTCTGATCTCGATTCCATATATAATCAATCTGTTTTTGTTACTAGTTATAACCATAAACAAATTCTGCTCCATTTGATTCACCCGTAATGCGGAAACCTTAATAAACTTCTCATTAAAAGGTTCTAACAATATGGTACCCAACTATTTCATAAATTTGATCAGGTTTTAGGGATGCATAAACTATTATATGAATAAATATCAGAGGAGTCTGGGTTAGGGATGAAATCCATTTTCATTGTTGATGATAGCCAGCTGCACAATATTCTTCTTAAAAAAATTTTGGATAACGGGGGTTACAGTGTTTCAGCATTTACTGATGGGTACTCACTGCTGGAAAACCTGCAGCATACCAAGCCTCATTTAATTATTTCAGATATAAATATGCCTCAGTTAAACGGTTTTGACTTGTGCCGTGAAATAAAGAGGAATCCAACCTGTACCGATATTCCGCTTATGTATGTTTCGTCAATGCAGGGAGAAAAAATTGTTCAGCGGTCGCAGGCCTGCGGGGCGCTGGGTGTTGTGGCCAAACCCATTGAAAAAGACTCTTTTCTTGAACTGGTTGCCCAAAATGTGTGCGCTAATTTATGATCTCTGCCCACAAGCTTTAAAGGTAGTCGCAAGAAGCATCGGCGTACACATTAGCCACATCTTTTTGCCCATTTTTATAGGCAATCAAAGTTAGTAAGCGTGTATAGGCGGGGCCTTCAAATTGGTCGAGCCGCGACCAGTGTTTTGGCAGTGCATCAGATATAAACACGTGCCCGTCTACGGCTTCTCCTTCTGGATGAGGCCGCAACAGCGGATAATAAATACCCCGCGCCCGATTCGTTTCTTGCAGGTATCCAGTTACGGAGGCTTCTTTCCAAGTGCCTGCTAATGCGTTGAGCAGATGAGCGTTAGACTGGCCGGGACCCAGCGAGCCGTAAACAAATAGCTTGCAATTGCTTTGGTATTTTTCGGTCACCGTAGATTGAGCATTTGCGGCTTTATCCTTGATGAGACGTGACCTGTTCACCCGCTCAATATATGTTTGTATATCACCGATAGTAGCTGTTGATCGTGTTTTTAAGGCAATAGTTTAAAGTCGTAATTAACCCCTTCTTTTACCTCCAGATTCGGCAAATCAATTTTTGAGTCCCGCTCTTCTACCTCTTTTTCAAGTTTGTTGTAAAAAGATTGAGACATAAGCAGTCTGTCGTATTCTTTGCCGTTTTCAAAAATATAATCTTCAATTTCTTGACGTAAGCGTTCCATGTGCCTCATGATAGCAAACTTTATTAATTTTTGTACAAGATAGGAGGAAGGGCGGAAATTGTAAATCGAACAGATTTTCGCCATAATAGCTACGAAATGTTTACATCTTAGCAGCAAAACCCCTATGGAAACCAAAACACTATTTTTCGAAGACGATGGTGAAATACCCAACAATACGTTGCCACTGATTATGTATTTGAATGCTTTTTCTGAAAAAGAAAACATCTCGGCACGTCGACTTAAACGCATATTTGCAGAAAATGATTGGGGTAACGCCTGGAAAAATGGGGTATATAACTATCACCATTATCATAGCATTACTCATGAAGTATTGGGAATTTACGCTGGTACTGCCCGGTTACATCTGGGTGGAGAAGAAGGTGAGGAGGTTGATGTTAAAGCCGGCGACATTATTATCATCCCGGCAGGTGTAGGGCATAAAAGTATCGAGAGCAGCAGCGATTTTGGAGTAGTAGGTGCCTATCCAAATGGCAGTGAATACGATTTGAAAACCGGCAAACAAAGCGAGCGTCCTGAAGTTTTACACAACATTTCTAAAGTGCCAATACCCAGTGCCGACCCATTGCAGGGTAGAGATGAAGGAATAATTAAGATTTGGAAAGATTTGAAGTAGGGTAATCTGACAAAAAGGAAAATCAGACTTTGTGTTGGCACTATATATATTTTAGAAATAAGAAAGCCACAATGTATTGGGAGGCAGTACATTGTGGCTGTAATTGGTGCCCTGGACTGGAGTCGAACCAGCACTCCCACAAAGGGGAACTGCCCCCTCAAGACAGCGCGTCTACCAATTCCGCCACCAGGGCAAGGGGTCTAAAATTTAAGGCTTCAAATATAGAGTTTTGCAGCATTAAATGACAACCAGGTATCAGAAAAAAACGGTTGACGAAAGATTAGCTCTCGGAAAGTTGTTTTTTTACGTAATCGTTTTCAGGGTCCATTTTCTGAGCTTGCTGATAATACGTGCGTGCTTTCTCGTCTTGACCTGCGCGCTGCATCAAGTCGCCCATTAGAATCCAGTTTTCAACATCTTTGGGATTATTTCGAATGCGATCCAGCAGATAGTTAATGGCTTCATTGCCGTTGTCGCTCATTATTTTGTAGAGCACCAGGTTGCGGTGAGCCGCGGGTGAATCGTCAAGATCAATGGCCTTTTCAAAATCTTCTCGTGCGGGTTCCAATTCATCGAGCTGCAGTTGAGCAAAACCGCGCAGGTTATAAAATCCGCTTTTCTGATCTTCAAGCTCAATAGCCGTATTGAGCGCGTCTATGCTCTTTTCCCACTGGTTCAATTTCTGAAAAACCATGGCTTCCAGGTGAAAACCGTCGGCCGTTTCAGGTTCCATTTTCTGCAGGCGATGCGAAATATCAAGCGCATGGTCGTAATCTCCTTCGTGCAGCAGCGCTAATCCTTCTTCTAATTGATCTTCGTACTTCATAAAATAATCGACTCAATAAATTTGGAACTTCAGTTCGTTCAAAAATAAGGCTTTTGCAAGCACTTACAAAGAGTTGATGGTGGTGATTTTTGGTAAAACAAGAGGGGTGATCTGCAGTTCGTAAGAGGCTTACTTGTCGTTGGTATCGTCGTTCACTTCTTCGTATTCGGCCTCTTCAATATTGTCGAGATCGTTCTTTTGCACCTTGCCGTTTCGCGTTCGCTGCTGTTGCTTGCGTTGCTGGTGCTGTTTTTGCTGTTCACGTACATCTTTAAAGGTCTGGTAAAAGAAACGAAAGTTATTGCTTTTTCTCTTACCGCCTGGTAAAAACAGGCGGCTCACCCACCGCACGGCAAAAAAGACAATAATTATAAATAAAAGCGTTTTAAGCATTGTTAATCGGGAATGATATTAATATGCGTATTACCTCTAATGGGTTCTTGGAAAATTTGTTCATCAATATAATCTAAGTGACTTTGATCGTGCACAAAATCGATCTTAGATGTATTAATGATCATAAGCGGGGATTTATTGTAGTGATAAAAGAAATGATTATAGGCATCACTTAGTTCCTCCAGGTAGCTGCGTGAAATGTGGCGTTCGTAATCGCGGTCGCGCTGACGAATATTTTCCATCAGCCGATCGATGGATGACTGCAGGTAAATAACCAGATCCGGCCGGGCCGATATACCCGACATGATATTAAATATGGAATCGTATAGTGCCAGTTCGTCCTCATCAAGGTTGAGCCGGGCAAAAATGCGATCTTTATCAAAAATGTAGTCCGAAATGGTCATCTGCTGAAACAGATCTTTGCTGAGCATATTTTGCTGCTGCTTGAACCGACTGGCCAGAAACGCCATTTGAGTGGGGAAAGCGTATCGCTCGCGATCTTCGTAAAACTTGGGGCAAAAACGGGTTGTCTTCAAACTGTTCCAGCACCAGCCGTGCGTTGTGCCGCTCAGAAAGCAGTTTAGCCAGCGAGGTTTTACCCACGCCAATGACGCCTTCTATTGCAATAAATTCGAACTCATTTTCCATATCACCAAGATAGTGTCGTTTTCTTAAGCTGCAGCTCGTCGGCCTGTTCAATCATGTTGATATTTGACGTCGGTCTGAGGTCGCGCCAGTTTGGACGAATG
>NNSL01000424.1 GCA_003123965.1 Balneolaceae bacterium SMO_bin1 | reverse complement strand
AGTTCTACGGTGATATTGATATCTTTTTTTTGAGACATTTCAATAATAATGAAGTGTAAATATTAAGCGTGAATGTTATAAAAAAAGCCCCATCCATATTACAGAATGAGGCTTCAAATTTACGTGGTTCGCTAAATTAGTAGCGATAGTGCTCAGGCTTGTACGGCCCCTCTTTGGGCACGTCAATATATTCAGCCTGCTCATCGGTAAGCTCTTCAAGCTCAACACCGATTTTTTCGAGATGCAGACGAGCTACTTTTTCATCCAGATCTTTTGGAAGAACGTGTACGCCCATCTCAAAGTCATCAGGACGATTCCAGAGAGCAATCTGGGCCAGCGTCTGATTGGTGAAACTGTTGGACATCACAAATGATGGGTGCCCTGTAGCATTACCGAGATTCATCAGGCGGCCTTCAGCGAGCAAGATGATTTCCTTGCCATCAGCCAATCGAAACAGATCAACCTGTGGTTTCAGATTGTCGCGCTCGGAATTGTTTTTCAGCCAAGCCACATCAATCTCATTATCGAAGTGACCAATGTTTCCAACAATCGTCTTATCTTTCATGGCCTTAAAATGGCGCTCGGTAAGAATATCTTTATTACCGGTGGCTGTTACTACAATGTCAGCTCGTTTAACAGCATCGTCCATTTTCTTCACTTCGTAACCGTCCATTGCCGCCTGCAGTGCACAGATCGGGTCAATTTCAGTTACGATAACACGGGCACCAGCGCCTCGCAATGATGCAGCCGAGCCTTTACCAACGTCGCCATAACCGGCAACAACAGCAACCTTTCCAGCCATCATCACGTCAGTAGCGCGTTTGATCGCATCAACACACGATTCGCGACAGCCATACTTGTTATCAAACTTCGACTTGGTCACCGAATCGTTAACGTTGATTGCAGGAGCGCCGAGTGTTCCTTCTTTAGCCATGCGGTAGAGGCGGTGTACGCCGGTAGTGGTTTCCTCAGAAATTCCCTTAATGTCTTTCAGAAGTTCAGGGTAATCTTCATGTACCAGCTTCGTCAGGTCGCCGCCATCGTCGAGTATCATGTTCAGCGGTTTCCCGTCTTCAAAGAAAAGCGTTTGCTCTATGCACCACCAGAACTCTTCTTCATTCATTCCTTTCCAGGCATAAACTGGAATATCCTGATCGGCAATAGCTGCTGCGGCATGATCCTGTGTTGAAAAAATGTTGCACGACGACCACTGCACTTCAGCGCCGAGATCAACCAGCGTTTCAATAAGTACGGCGGTTTGAACTGTCATGTGCAGGCAGCCCGCAATGCGCGCGCCTTCGAGTGGTTGTGCGTCTTTGTACTCTTCACGGATTGCCATCAGTCCCGGCATTTCTGCTTCTGCCAGGCGAATTTCTTTGCGGCCAAAATCAGCAAGGCCAATATCTTTAACTTTATAAGGTAATTTCTCTTTTACGTCTTTAGCCATAAGTTCACTTGTTAGTATTAAATTTTCCAGACCTCGAAGATACTCTTTTTTTGAGGTCAATTCAATGTATCATCATAACGCAAAGCCTGTCCCCAAACGTTCGATTCCAGCCAACTTTTCACCCAATCTCTATTGGGTAGTATCGGCCGGCATGCTTAACTGCTTTTCGATAATATCTTTCATTTTCTGATAGTCGCCCGCGGAACCGGCGCTACCCATACTTGAGTCAATAAATTCGCCTTCCGTACCCACATAAATTTTGTAGGGTATTCCTATGATATTCAGTTTTTCATGCAACTTATTGGAGTCCATTAGGTAGGTGAAATCATAGTCGTGACTTTCTGCAAAAGCTTTAGCATTGGCCCGTGAGTCGCTAAAGCCAGGCGTCACGGCTAATACTTCAAACCTATCAGGATATTGACTCTTGAGTGAATCGAGCCCGGGGAAGCTGGCCAGGCAAGGTTTACACCAGGTTTCCCAAAAATCAATGAGCACCACTTTGCCTTCGAAATCAGAAATATGCACGCTGTCGCCCTCGAGTGTGGTAAAACTGGCTTGTTCTACAAATTCGGCAGGCGTGCTAGCCGTCTGTGAAGTCTGGTTATTTTCCCCTTGAGTACAGCCGGCAAAAATTAGAAAAAAAGCAGCCAGTAAAAACAGTAAATATCTATTGTTCATATTATTTGTGATAACTATAAAGTGATGTAGTGCACATAGCTGAAAGATACGAATCTGGACTCCCTATTTAAAAACTGCATTCCAATTTTTTTTATTCGAAAATCACAGAATTTGAAGCGTAGGAACCTTTTTTCCTAAAAAAGTGCGGCGCATGTGTTAAAAAGAATTTTATAATTCACAATAAGTATTAAATTATGTAAATACATTAACATAAGACGAAGAGGGTTTCATGAAAAAAGGATACCAGCTGTTACTATGTTTTGTTTTGTTACTGATAAGCGCCCCGAATGCCTGGGCCCAATTTACGGTTACCGGAACGGTGACCGATGCCAGTACAAATGAAGCCCTGATCGGTGCTAACATTTACCATGAAGCATCTGAACAGGGAGCAACAACCGATGAGAATGGACAATTTTCAATCGACCTGCCCAATCAAAGTGCGACACTTCGCATTTCTTATATTGGATACGTTACCCAAAATGTTGAAGTAAGCGCTGCCAATAATGAGATACAGGTAGCATTAAAGCCCGATATTGCTAATCTAGACGAACTGGTAGTTACAGGTCTGGTAAGCTCGGTTAAACGATCAAATCTCGCTAACGCCGTTGCTTCCATAAATGCCGAAGACATTGCCGGCCAAAACGATCCGCAAACATTAGATAACGCGCTCTATGGAGAAATTCCCGGCGTAAATATTATCTCTCAAAGCGGTGCTCCCGGTGGAGGATTTAACGTACAACTCCGGGGCGTAAGCACGCTTGGCGCCGGTTCTTCGCAACCTCTATATATTATAGATGGGGTATACGTGAACAACAGTAACATCACTACCGGTCGCTCTTTGGTGAGCCAGGCAGGAGGAACTTCCCAAGATGATGTTGCAAATCGCCTTGCAGATATCAACCCCGACGACATTGAAAGTGTGGAAGTGCTAAAAGGGGCTTCTGCAGCTGCCATATACGGCCAACGCGCAAATGCCGGGGTAATTATTATAACTACGAAAAAAGGCAGTGGCAGTCGAACCAACATCACGTTCCAGCAAGATGTGGGATTCGGTAGTGCACTTCGATTTCTCGGACGAACCGAGTGGAATGAAGACCGCATCCGCGCCTTCTGGGGTGATGATGCACGTGGTGATCTTGAAATTCAGCGATTTAATGATGCACAGAGTGCGGCCGCATTCGCGATCTTGAAAGAGAGCTATACGGTGAAGAAGGGTTAATTATGGGTAGCCAAATCTCGCTGTCAACCGGCGGTGAAAAAACGCGTTTCTTCTTCTCGGGTGATTTCAAAGATGAAGATGGAATCATAAAAGAAACAGGGTTCAAGCGCCAGTCGATTCGTGCTAATGTTGACCATGATATTTCCAACAATATTCGGATATCATCAAACACCAACTATATCCACACCGACAGCCAGCGCGGGTTCACCGGCAACCAAAACACCACGGGAGGCTCTATTGGATACACGCTATCCTCAACTCCCAATTACGCTTACAACGCCTTAATCAACCCCAACGGTACGTATGGTGATAATCCATATTTCAGTGAAAATCCGTTCAGGCTGCGAGACGAAGCCGTCAACGATCAGGAAGTGAACCGTATTCTGCAATCGTTCAATCTTAGTGCAGAACTAGCCGAATTCGGAACCTCCACCCTTTCTTTTTCAGGGAATGGCGGTTTTGATATTTTAAGTGTCAATTCAACGGTTTACTTTCCCACCTTTTTCCAATCGCAGCGTACGCTGACAAACCCTGGTGAAGTAATACATGCAATCACTGATATTGAGCAGACTAACCTGCAGGCAACGCTTTCACTGCGGTCAACGGTAGGTTCAGAAAACAGTCCATTCATGTTAAACTCTCAAATCGGAGTTGCGCGATTTACACTCGACCAGCAGGCCGAAACCCAGCGTGGACAGGGCCTGGCTCCCGATCAAACAAACGTACAAAATGCCAATGTGCAGCTGTTGACACAGAATTTCCAACAGGTTAAAGACCTTGGATTTTTTGGCCAGCAAGAGATCAACTGGGACGATAAAATTATTGGGACCATCGGCGCCCGGTTCGACCGTTCAACGCTAAACCTGCAGCAGGATGAATACTATTTTTATCCCAAAGCCTCAATTGCAGTTAACCTTAGCAACTTTGATTTCTGGTCGATCGGCAAAGTAAACCAGTTTAAACTGCGAGCGGCCTATGGTGAAACCGGAGGTCTTCCCCAGTTTGGCAATATTTTTACGCAAGCCAACAGCGTAAACATTGGTGGTAACCTTGGCACCACAAGAGGAACAACTACCGTTGATCCTGACTTGGTACCCGAACGTGCCAAAGAGATTGAGCTGGGCTTGGATGTAACCCTGTTCGATCAGCGTGTTGCTTTTGAAGGCACCTTCTATAACAAAACCGTAGAAGACCTGATTCTACCGTTTGTACCTGCTAACTCCACCGGTATTGCTACGGTGACAACCAATGCGGCAGAATTGGAAAATATCGGGTTTGAGCTGGGCTTGAATGTTAACGTTGTACGCAAAGAAAACTTTAACTGGAATGCCAGCGTACTTTGGTGGACAAACGACTCTGAGATAACCGAGCTTACTATCCCTGATCAGTATAACACGGCATTTGGCGCTCCTGTTCTGGGCGGTGTGCTTGTACGCGAAGGGGAGTCGCCCACTGCAATTGGTGGCCAAAATGCCGACGGTGACATCGTAAAGCTGGGTGATTTTCAGCCCGACTTCCAGCTATCATTTGGCAGCGACTTTAGCATTTTCAGAAATTGGGAAGCCGGTTTCCTATTTCACTGGAGTGAAGGTGCCGAGAACCTGCAGCTATCAAACCTGCTGCGAGATGGCGGGGGCAATACCAACGACTTTTTTGTTGATGGAACCGCAGAAATCACCGATCGGGGTCCATTCCTGACGGCGAACCGCTTCGTGGAAGATGCCAGCTACATTAAGCTTCGGGAAGCTTCACTGTACTACAACGTACCGAGCTCGTTCCTGAGTAATGCGTTTGGAACAGCCTTACGCGGTGCGCGATTAGGCGTATCGGGTACTAATCTGTTTATCATTTCTGATTATTCAGGTTATGACCCCGAAGTGAGCAACTTTGGCTCCGGACAAGCAGTACTTCAGTCCGTTTCCGTAACGCCTTACCCCAGTGCGCGGCGTGTACTTTTCCACGTAAAGCTTGATTTCTAACCAATCATCAATTGCAAAATATTCTATTATGAAAAAAATAATCACTTATAGTTTGGCGCTTTGTATGATTGCGTTACTCCTGCAAAGCTGCGATACGCTTGGCGTGGACGAGATTGAGGATCCAAACAATCCCACCGTTGACGCCCTGCTGAATGGAGCTTCCGAGACACAACTTCAAAATATTGCAACCGGTCTCGAGTTCAGGCACCGAACCTACATATCAACCAACTCCGGAGTGCCGGCACTATACGGGGTATTTGGCCGCGAGCTTTATGCCATCTACAATTCGGATCCAAACTTTTGGACCCGATGGGTGCAAACAACGGAACCGCTGGCAGAAAATGACCCTACTTTCTTTGTTGGCATTTTCAATCCCTACACCGCTCCTTACAATGCGGTTGCCCAAGGGAACTTGATGCTCGAAGCCCTTGAAAATACCGACGCTGTATCGGGAACAGAGAAAAACGGCTACCGCGGGTTTGCCAATACCATTAAGGGATTTCAGTATTTGATTCCTTTAAGCATGCAATATCGAGATACCGGAGATCGTGATCCGGCCGGGAGTATCCGTATTGATGTTGAAAACTTTATAGAACCGGGTCCGTTTGTCAGCTATGATGAAGCTCTCAACCGAATACGTTCTGTTCTGGATACCGGATATGACCAGCTGAATAATGCCGGCAACAGCCTTAACTTCTCCGAATCATTGTCATCCGGATTTGAAGGCTTTACATCCCCGCAGGGTATGGCACAACTTAACCGTGCTATTGCTGCCCGTGCCGCTATTTATGCCGAAGACTGGCAGGGAGCGCTGAATGCACTGGATGATTCATTCATGGATTTAAGCCCTGGGGAATCTTCAATGAATTTGGGCGGTTATCATGTGTACCAAGGCCCGCCGGATATCTTCAATCCGCTTTTCTGGACGCCAAACCAAAACACCACCCAAATAATTATGGTGGCCCCGGGCGTGATAGATGACGCGCTGCCAAATGATGGAAGAACCTCAAAGTTTTTTGAGCGTGATGAGCCTGTATTTTTCGGAGGTCAATCCAACTTCCCATTTACGCATCAATTCCAACGCTACAGCTCTAATACAGACCCAATTCCATTTATTCGTAACGAAGAACTCATTCTCATTTATGCCGAAGCAAATGCACAGCTGAACAACAGCACCCAGGCCGTAAATGCAATTGACATTATTCGCAATACGTGGGGTGTAGGACCGTACACAGGGCCAACAGATACGGATTCACTCATTGATGAAATCTTGTTCCAGCGCCGTTACTCGCTATTTGGAGAAGGGCACCGCTGGATTGATATGCGCCGATATGATCGGCTCGATGAAATTGACACAAGTCTGGATGGCGGACGCGTGCCCACCCATATTTCCCGTCCCATTGGCCGAAATCAATTTCGAAGACTTCTTCAATTAAGTCACCACCTTTGCTTTATCAGCCGCCTTATTCGATATGTTCGGATGAGGCGGCTTTTTTATTTTACACCTGCTAATTTGGTATATTTGGCAAAGCCTTAAGCACCATCACATTCATTTATATATGAGCAACGATTTTACCATTGTTGGAGCCGGCATCGTCGGTCTTTCAACCGCATATAAACTATCGCAGCAGTACCCCGATGCCCGAATACTTATTTTGGAAAAAGAAGATGAAGTAGCAGCCCACCAGACAGGCCATAATTCCGGGGTGATTCACTCAGGAATTTACTACAAACCCAATAGCTACCGCGCCAAAAATTGCGTCAACGGGCGTCATCAACTCGTCGATTTTTGCCGGGAGCACAATGTGTCACACGAAATATGCGGTAAGGTGATTGTAGCTACCGAAGAAGAAGACCTGGACCGGCTGGATAACATTTTTGAGACTGGTAAAATTAACGGCATTGAAGGCATCAAAAAGATCGACCCTTCGGAACTCAAAGAAATTGAACCCTACGCCGCCGGTATAAAAGCCATTCACGTGCCCTGTACTGGTATAGTTGACTATACAGGAGTTTGCCAAAAATTACTGGAGCTGGTACAGCAAAAAAACGGCCGCATAGAGTTTAATCAGGAAGTTACCCGAATCAACCATCACAATGGCACACTTGAAGTTCAGACCAATAATGAAACGTTCAAGACAAAGCATTTGATTAACTGCGCGGGTCTATACTCCGATCACGTTGCTGAATCTGCCGGTGTACAAACCGAATTGCAAATCGTGCCTTTTCGCGGAGAATACTATCAGCTCAAACCCGAAGCCGAGCACATGGTTAACGGGTTGATCTATCCAATGCCGAATCCGGCCTTTCCATTCTTGGGCGTGCACTTTACCAAAATGGCTTTGGGCGGCGTAGAGTGCGGCCCAAACGCGGTATTTGCCTTCAAACGCGAAGGCTACGAAAAACTTTCTTTTGACCTTGAAGAAACCATCGAAACCGTAAACTTTCCCGGCTTTTGGAAGCTGGCTAAACAGCACTGGAAAATGGGACTGGATGAATATTATCGCTCTTTTTCCAAACAAGCATTTGTCAGGGGATTGCAGAAACTGGTACCGGCCATCCAGCCTGAACATCTTGAGCCTTCTCCTGCAGGTGTGCGTGCAATGGCCCTGCGCCCGAATGGCGATATTGTGGATGACTTCCAGTTTTCTGCCACGGCAAATGAAATTCACGTACTTAACGCCCCAAGTCCCGCTGCAACAGCAGGTTTGGCCATTGGTGATGAAATTGTAAAACAAGCACAATCTAATTTCAATTTATAGCTGAATCCTGCAGTTCAAGCTTGTCAAGCTGGTGTTGTTTCAGCATTTTAGGGAGGCGTTCAAAATTGAAATAACTTTCCATGCCTGAGCACGCAATTCGTATTCACACCGACGAGCAGACGCGCCGACTTTACGCCAACGACGCCTCCATGTATGAGGATTTACCCCAAGGTGTCAGCTTCCCCAGATCCACCGCGGATATTCAACAGCTGGTACACCAAGCAAACCAAAAAGAATTTTCAATCACCGCACGCAGCGGAGGCACGAGTCTGGCGGGGCAGGCCACAGGCAGCGGTGTAATTATGGACGTTTCCCGCCGCATGACCGAACTTCTTGAATTAAATACCAGGGAGAAATATGCCCACGTTGAGCCCGGCGTAATCCGTGATACGCTGAATCGCAGCGCTGCCGCTCATGATTTACAATTCGGTCCCGATACGGCTACTACCAACCGTTGTATGATCGGTGGTATGATCGGCAATAATTCATGCGGTATTTACTCCATCAAACATAAAACCACGCGGGAGCATATTCTGGAAATTGAAGCCGTGCTCAGCGACGGTTCCATTGCCACATTCAAGCCTCTCACAAACCAAGAGCTGGAACAGAAAAAACAACTCCAGACCCTTGAGGGCTATATTTACCGCAGTATTGTTCAATTGATTGAAGAGAATCGCAAGCAGATACTGGCCGCCTATCCCCATCCTGAAATCATCCGGCGTAATACCGGCTATGCCCTCGACAAGCTATGCACGATGCAGCCGTTTGATCCCAGCGGACGAAAGTTCAATCTGGCCGAACTGCTATGCGGCAGCGAAGGCACACTTGCTATAACCGCCTCGGCCAAAGTGAGATTAGTTCCCAAAGATCAACATCGCCTGGTGATGGCTCCTCATTTCGATTCCATTAATGCGGCCATGCGTGCTACCGTTGAGATTGTCAGCCACCATCCCGCGGCGGTTGAGCTTGTGGATGATATCATTTTAGATGCCACCAAAGAAAATATTGAACAACGCAAGAATCGCTTTTTTCTGCAGGGTGATCCGAAATGCATACTAATTATTCAGTTTGAAGGCGATAACCTGCCAGCTCTTGAAGAAAAAGCCGCAAAAGCTGGAGACAATCCTTCGTGATAAAAATTTCAGCAATACCGTACCTGTCATTACCAAACCCGATAAAATAGACCGTGTTTGGGCACTTCGTAAAGCAGGCCTGGGTTTGCTAATGGGATTGGGATCAGATGAACGGTCGCCCTCTTTTTGCGAAGATACCGCCGTACGCGTTCAGGATTTACCTGAATACGTCAAGCAGTTTCAGGAACTTCTCAAAAAGCACGACACTAACTGCGTGTTTTATGCGCACGCTTCTGTCGGTGAACTACACCTGCGGCCGGTTATTGATATCGCCAAGCCCGAAGGGCGGCAGAAAATGAAAGCCATGGCTGAAGATGTAGCTAATTTGGTGCAGCGATTCAACGGGTCGCTTTCAGGGGAACATGGCGACGGTCGCGCACGAGCGCCTTATATCGAAAAAGTGTTGGGCAAAGAGATACTGCCCCTTCTGAGGAAAGTAAAAGAAATATGGGACCCGAACTACATTTTCAATCCGGGCAAAATTGTGAATCCGGCCCCTATCGACGAAGACCTGCGTGTATCATCTTTTTCGCTGCACAATCTCGATATCGATACCCAGTTTCAGTGGCGTAAAGAAGGCAGCTTTACCGAAGCCCTTGATTTATGCAATGGCGCAGGCGTGTGCCGTAAATTGGCAGATAGCGGCGGTACTATGTGCCCCTCGTACATGGCCACCAAAGAAGAGAAAGACAATACCCGGGGGCGGGCCAATCTTTTTCGGCAGCTATTTGCAGGCCGGGGACCAGATGCCTTTAAGGCGGAAGAATTAAAAGATGCATTAGACCTTTGCCTGAGCTGTAAAGCCTGCAAAAGCGAATGCCCTGCCAATGTAGATATGGCCAAAATGAAAGCTGAATTCATGCAGGGCTGGCACGATAAAAACGGTATTTCCTTCGGAGAACGCTTTTTCGGTCAGGCTGCGAAGCTATATCCGTTGGCCAGCCAATTTCCGGCATTTACAAATTGGGCGATCCAAAGCCCCGTGGGGAAAGAACTGCTTTATCAGCTATTTAATATTCACAAAAACAGAACGCTGCCCGCCTTTGCCGAGCAAACATTTCGCAGGTGGTTCAACAAACCGTGCTGACGAAAGAAAAAGATACAAAGGCAGTCTTACTTGTCGACCCGTTCACCAACTACCACGACCCGGAAATTGGTAAAGCGGCTGTGCAGGTATTGGAAGCGCTCGGATACGAAATAGTGCTTCCGCGTGTCACCGAAACAGGGCGCCCTCAAATTTCCAAAGGCATGATTCAAAAAGCCAAAACGCTTGCCGAGAGCAATATTAAAGAGTTGCATTCCTATGTCCAGCGCGGCTTCCCATCATTGGCCTGGAACCTTCTGAGATTCTAACGTTACGTGATGAATACCCTGATCTGTGCTCCGAAAAACTTTTGAGCAAGGCAAAACAAATTGCTGACAACAGCTACCAGTTTGAAGAATTTTTCCTCCGGGCAATAGCTAGTAACCCACATACCAAAAAGCTTTTTGATGCTAAAAATAGAACCGTTCATTTGCACGGGCACTGCCATGCCAAAGCACTGGTGGGTAACGAGCCAACGTTAACGGCACTGAACGAAGCCGGATATAAACCGGAAGAAATGGAAACCGGATGTTGTGGAATGGCCGGTAGTTTTGGCTATGAAGCGGATAAATATGAGGTATCGATGGATATTGGCCGCCTTAAACTTTTCCCCGCAATTAAAAATATGGATGATGCAAGAATACTGTGCGCACCCGGTTTTTCGTGCCGGCACCAAATTGCAGATGGTACCGGAGCCAAATCATATCATCCCGCCGAATTAATTGCTGCTGCCATGACGTAATATATTTCGAATAACGCTAGTAGTAGCTCGAGTTATTACTCCTCCCCTTCCTGTTTTTCAATTGGCAAACCTGCTTCTGTCCACGTTCGAAAGCCGCCTTTCATTGACTTTACGTTATGATAGCCCATTTTCTGCAGGTTATCCGCTGCCAGTGCCGAGCGATACCCGCCGCCGCAATACAGCACAATTTCTTTTTCTTGATCGGGCACTTCGTCTTCAATATCGCGTTCAATAACCCCCTTGCCAAGATACTGTGCACCCGCAACATGAGAACTTTCCCATTCGTCCTGCTCACGCACGTCTAGCAGCAAAAAGTCTTCATCATTATCTAATTTTTCTTTCACCTCGTCTGCAGAAATTTCATCTATCCGGGTCAGGGCGTCATCAACCAGCGTAACAAAACGTTCAGAGTGTGTTTTTCCCATGGTGTATTGATTTAATTCTTAAAGGTATTTTTCTCAATCAGCTCTTCGGCACTTTTCAGGGCAGCATCGGTGATGTCTTCACCGCTCATCAAGCTGGCTACTTCCTGTATGTGCTCGCGATTTGATAACGGAATAATCTGCGTCACGGTTCGATCGGCTTCCTCGGTTTTCTGCACTTTGTAATGCTTATGGGCCTGACTAGCAATTTGCGGCTGATGCGTGATCGCAATGATCTGACACTGCCCCGATAGCCGGCGCATGGTGCGCCCCACCTTTTCCGAAATTTCGCCGCTGATACCGGAGTCAATTTCATCGAAAATCATTACCGGAAGACTCTGCTGCTTAGCCAGGGTTGATTTGAGAGCCAGCATTACCCGGCTTATTTCACCGCCCGATGCAATTTTAGCCAGCGGTTTCGGCTCTTCCCCTTTATTGGTTGATATGTAAAAGCGTACGTCATCGCAGCCGTGCTCGGTACATTCAACCGGCCGTCCATCAACGCTAACCCAGCCGCCCGATGACTCCAGCCAGTCTACACGTACTACAAATTGCGCATTGGGAATACCCAGCCGGCTGAGCTCATCAACAATAGATTGCGCCAGTTCTTTTCCAACCGCTTCTCGTTGATCGTGCAGAGCGATTGCAGCGTCCGCCACGATATCAGCTTGTTTTTCAATGCGTTCCTCCAGCCGTTCAATTTCTAGGTCGAAATTCTCGGCCATATTCAGCTCTTCGCGAATCTCCTTCAGATAATTGAGCAACTCAGGAATAGTGCGATTGTATTTTTTGCGCAGCCTGTTCAATTCGTTTTGCCGCGCCCGAAGCTGCTCCAATCGCTGCGGATTAAATTCAATGCCCGAACGATAGCGTTCTGTAAAATTGATCATCTCCTGTATGCTGATGCGCGCCGTTGAAACCTCTTCTAAATAATTTTCAAATTCTGGCTCAATGCGCGCCATATCTTCCAGGTGCAGCTTTATGGTATTCAAAAAGTGCATCACGCTGTGATCATCGCCGCTGCCTAATTCTACAATTTCGGCGGCTTTTTGGTCCAATTCTTCCGCATTATCCAGCAGATTCATTTCAGCTTCCAGCTCTTCCTCTTCACCGGGCTGCAGGTCGGCATCATCCAGTTCCTTAACCTGAAAGCGGTAGAGCTCCATTTTTTCTTTGAGCTCGGCTTCCTTTTTTTGAAGCTCATTCATCTCGCGTTTCAGCGATTTCATTTTCTTGTACTCCCTGCGGTAGCTTTCCAGATATGGCGCAATTTCGCCAAACCCATCCAGCATACCACGATGATTTTCTTCTTTAAGCAGCAGCTGATGATCGTGCTGCCCGTGCAAATCAACCAAATAATCTCCCACTTGCCGGAGCACCGTTATCGTTACCGGTGTATCGTTGATAAACGCCCGACTGCCAGAACCACGAATTTCACGTCTCAGAATCAGGTCCTTGCTGTAATCAACCGCATTTTCTTTGAGTATTTTTTGAATATGCTGGTTTTCTCCAGCATAAATTTCGCCCTCTGCAATTGCTTTATCGGTGCCTGCACGAATCACATCGGTGTCGGCGCGTTCACCAAGAATCATATTCAGCGCACCCAGAATAATGGATTTACCAGCACCGGTTTGCCCTGTCAGGATATTGAGCCCTTCTTCAAACTGCACTTCCAGTTCATCAATCAGGGCAAAATTCTTTATGTAGAGTGATTTTATCATGGTATTGGGTATTTAAGTACGGACTAAAAGTACAAACCAATGAGCTTAATTTCTTGCCAATCCTAAAATAGAAATGGCTTTTACCCTTTCGAGTAAAAGCCATCTGCGATTTAATATCATCTCTTTTAATGAATAGTCTGTTAGTAAGACAAATGGATATCCAATTCCTTACAGAATTATTTATATTTTTTAGTCATTTTTTTGAACCCAATCATGAAATGTTTTTATGAGCGATGACCGGCCAATAGAAGAGTTTAAAGAATATCACTTTGAAGTACCCGAGGGCCACAATTCGGGCGTGCGACTGGATAAGTATATCACCGGATTTGTGCAGAATGCATCGCGGACCAAAGTGCAAAAAGCTATTGAGGATGGCTACGTTACGGTAAACGGTTCGGTGGAGAAATCATCTTATAATATGCAGCCCGGTGATGTGATCGATATTGAACTGCCCATACCCAAACCGCCCGAAGCCAAACCCGAAGAAATGGAGCTGGATATTGTGTATGAAGACGAGGATTTGATTATCGTTAATAAGTCGGGTGATCGCGTGGTGCATCCCGCCTATGGAAATTGGACCGGAACGCTGGTAAACGGACTGATGTGGCACGCCGACCAACTATCGAAAGAAGATGAAGACACGCTGCGGCCGGGTATTGTACATCGGCTGGATAAGGATACGAGCGGGGTTTTGGTGGTGGCAAAAAATGAGGAGGCGCACCGCACGCTCAGCAAATATTTTCAAACCAAGGATATTGAGCGCACGTACTGGGCGATTATCTGGGGCACCCCTGAGCAAAAAGAAGGCACCATCACCGGAAATATTGGGCGCAACCCGCGCGACCGAAAATTGATGGATGTAGTAGAGGACGATGAAGGCAAACACGCTGTTACCCATTATAAAGTGCTGGAATATTTTGATCACCTTACGCTGGTTGAAGTACAGCTTGAAACCGGCCGCACGCACCAGATTCGCGTGCATTTTGCGAATGAAAACCACTGGGTTTTTGGGGATCGAAAATACGGCGGTGATTCCGTTCGCTACGGGCCCAATACTGGAAGCCGCAGGCAGATGTTCAACAATTTATTTAGCTCAATGGAGCGGCAGGC
>NNSL01000472.1 GCA_003123965.1 Balneolaceae bacterium SMO_bin1 | reverse complement strand
TGCCTACTGAGCAATAATAGGAAGAAATTGAATAGTTAAAAAGGATGAAGGTTATTCGCAAAGTGCTCCAGTGCATTATAAAGTGTCTGCAGGTTGTATTACTTTGAATTTATCCCACTCCAAAGAAGCTGGAAATGCCGTTTAATATAAACTGAACGGCAATACACATGGCAATGAAGCCCATCATGCGGGTGATAGCACCCATGCCGGTTGGGCCGATGTATTTAGCTGAAAAAGGGGCCAGTCGCAGAATGCCGTACGCCACAATTGCACATAAAATAATTGCCAGGGTTACAAGAGCTAAATCCGCGAGGCCCTCTGCTTGTGAAGCCAGTCCAATAACTACCGCTATGCTGCCCGGCCCCGAAAGCATGGGCATAGCCATGGGACTGAATGAAATATCCTCTTTGGTTTTGGCAGCCTCCTTGTCCTTGTCAGTCATTTTTCGTTCGTCGTTACCGGGCGTTAACATGGCATAGGCCGCACGCATAATAATCAACCCACCGGCTATGCGTATACCCGGCAGACTGATGCCAAAAAAGCTCATAATGTATGTTCCGGCTAAAAAGAATACGGTAAGCACCAAGAACATATAGAACGAGGACTTTTTGGCAATGGTCGCACGTTCGGTGTCGGTATTATGGTCTGTTAAGGAAATAAATACGGGCATGGCGCCCAGTGGATTAGCAACAGATATGATAGAGGTGAAAGCGGCCAGTAGGTATGTTGCGGCACCTACTACCTCGCTGGAAAAGGGAATGCCTTGCTGAAAAAAATCAATTGCCATAAAACTTTGCTACACTAAATATTTTGAAGATTCGTTTTTCGATGCATTATAATAAGCCGTAAATTTAAGCAATGATTAAGAAAATATTATACCAAAATCACTATGTCTGATTCAAACGCGATAGCAAAATTATCGCCTGAAAAATTGATTAAGAACACCCGGAATATTGTGCAGGACAAAGCCCTGAACCGGGATGATAAATTACAGCAAATTTCTGAGCTGCTGGCTGATAATGTTCCTTCATTCGACTGGGTGGGCTTCTACCTGGTGGATCCCGAAGCAGAGCGCGAACTGGTGCTGGGGCCATACGTGGGCGAAGAAACCGACCATACGCGCATTCCGTTTGGTACGGGTATTTGCGGGCAAGCCGCTGATACGCATGAAACCTTTGTTGTGCAGGATGTCTCTGAAGCCGATAACTATCTGGCCTGCAGTGTCCACGTTAAAGCTGAAGTGGTTGTGCCCATCATGAAAGAGGGTGAATTTGTGGCTGAGCTGGATATTGATTCTCATACCAAAAACGCGATTACGGAAGAGCACCGGCAAATGCTTGAAGAGATTTGTGTAATAACAGCTGAAATTTTTTAGCACTCCCAAAGCCTTTCCAAAAAAAAGGAGCAACCATTTTCCGGTTGCTCCTTTTTCTATTTATAAATAAGTGGCAAATAGGAGGTTTAAATTCCTATTCCAGCTGTGATAGAAAGAACGCCGTTTTTGGCGCTGTCGCCGCCGTCAAATACTTCGGTTAGCCCTGCATTGTATCGCACGCCCAGGTCGAAACGCCCAAAGTCGAGACCGCCGCCTACAACTACTCCTAGATCTGTATCATTTGTAGCTTCATCAATACCGGAAGGAATATTGCCACCATTGGAAGGTACTACTTGGTCACCATCTACTTCGGCATTTACTTTAATACCCACATATGGGCCAAAATAAACGAATGGTAGCAGACCGCTGTCGGTAATAAAATCGAAGCGGGCCAAAACAGGTACTTCAATATAGTCGAGCTTAGTAGTTGTGTTACCTTGCTCATAACCCTTTTGGGTATAGAGCACTTCTGGCTGTATGGAGACCGGGCTGTTTGATACCGGAAAATTCATGTAGGCACCCAACATAAATCCGGTGCGTGAATCTACATCACCCTCGGTATCATTTAAATTGGCAAAGTTTACACCACCGCGAATACCAAAATTGTTTTGAGCGTTGGCTTGTTGCGTGGTGATTCCTATGAGAAATATTGCGCTGAATATAAATAGTAGCTTTTTCATGAAATATAATCGGAATTTTTATTGCGATTAAAGAGCGTTCAAACAGAGCTGACGCAAAAAAGTTTCATGAATGGCTGCTACAGCACGTCTTTAAGGTATTGGCCGGTATAACTTTCGTCAATTTGGGTGATTTCTTCCGGCGTACCCTGCCCCACAATCTGCCCGCCTGCGAAGCCGCCTTCCGGACCAATATCGATGATATGGTCGGCGCATTTGATGACATCAAGATTGTGCTCAATGATAATTACTGTGTGCCCGTTATTGACCAGCTCGTTGAAGGAATCGAGGAGTTTGGCGATATCTTCGAAGTGCAAGCCGGTGGTGGGTTCGTCAAAAAAGTAGAGGGTATGATCACCGGCCGATTTGCTCAAGAACTTGGCCAGCTTTACGCGCTGTGCCTCACCGCCGGAAAGGGTCGGCGCGCTTTGTCCCAGCTTTAGGTAGCCCAGCCCCACATCTTCCAGCGTTTGCAGCTTGCTGGTGATGCGGTCCTCATCAACAAAAAACTCAATCGCCTCCGATACCGACATTTCCAGTACATCATGGATGTTTTTGCCGCGATATTTTACCTGCAGTACATCTTTGCGGTAACGCTTGCCGTTGCATTCCTCACAGGTGAGCTCAATATCGGCCATAAACTGCATCTCAATCGTCTGGATGCCTTCACCCTGGCAGGCTTCGCACCGGCCGCCGGGTACATTGAAGGAAAAATGGCCGGGCTCGTAGCCCATTAGTTTGGATTGGCGCGTATCGGCAAAAAGGTCACGAATGCCGTCAAACGCTTTGGTATAGGTGGCCGGATTGGAGCGCGAAGAACGGCCAATGGGGGACTGATCAACCATTTCTACTGTGTCAATATGGTGCAGCCCGGAGACCCCGCGATTACGGCCGATCTTTTCTTTGTACGTACCAAACTGCTTTTGGATACTGGCATACAGCGTGTCGTGCACCAGTGTTGATTTTCCCGACCCGCTAACGCCGGTTACGCAAATTAGTTTGCCCAGCGGAAATTCCACGTCCAGGCTTTTAAGATTGTGTTCGCTGGCACCTTCAAGAGTGATGACATTGCCGCTGCCTTCACGCCGTTTATCCGGCACGGGAATCTTTTTTCGCTCGCTCAAATATTTGCCGGTAAGCGTTTTCGATTCAAGCAGGTCTTCATACGAGCCGGTAAAGTTCACTTCACCGCCGTGCACGCCGGCAAAAGGACCGATATCAATGATGTTATCCGCCGCTTTTATCATTTCTGGATCGTGCTCTACCACAAGCACAGTATTGCCAATGTCACGCAGCGATTTTAAAATATTTATGAGGCGGTCGTTATCACGTGGGTGCAGCCCAATGGTTGGTTCATCAAGCACGTAGAGACTGCCAATGAGTGAACTGCCCAGTGAATTGGCCAGGCTGATGCGCTGCGATTCACCGCCGCTCAGCGTTTTGGCCAGCCGGTTCAGCGTTAAATATTCAAGACCTACTTCGTCGAGATATTTCAGCCGTTTGCGAATTTCGTACAGCACCTGTTCGGCCACTTCTTTTTCAAAATCGGTGAGCTGCAGCGTTTCAAAGAAATCGCGCGCGGCGCCGATGGTCATTTCATTGACCTGGCCAATGTGCTTCCCATCCACTTTTACGTAAAGCGCATCGGGACGCACCCGGTAGCCTTCGCAGTCGGGGCAGCGGCTGTACCCGCGATAGCGCGAATAAAATACCCGCTTGTGCACTTTGTACGATTGACTTTTGATGTCTTCGAAAAACGGGCGAATGCCGGTGTATTCGTCTTTACCTTGCCAAATCACCTTCTTGAACTCATCAGAAAGCTCATTGTAGGGGGTATCAATTGGGTAACTGTATCGGGCGGCTACTTTAATGAGATCGCGCAGGTGACGGCTGTATTTTTGCCCGCTGTAAGCGGCAATAGCTCCGTCGCGTATAGTCTGCTGCGGGTCTGGAATCACCAGGTCTTCATCAATGCCGGCCACTTGGCCAAAGCCTTCGCAGGTATCGCAGGCGCCGTACGGGTTATTGAACGAGAACATTTGCGGAGAGGGCTCTTCGAACTCCATGCCGTCCATCTCAAACCGCTCCGAAAACTTCATTTCTTCGCCGTTGCGAATTTTTATTGAGCAACGGCCGTGCCCCTCGCGGAAAGCGGTTTCAAGGGAGCCAGCAATGCGCTGCCGGGTATCATCATCTTTTTTTACGGCCAGCCGGTCGACCAGCACGCGGTATTCGTCCCGGTTGATGTCCGACGGATCAATCTCCTCGGTGCTCATATCCCGCATTTGCTCATCTTCAACTTTAAGCAAACGCGTAAACCCTTTTTCTTTCAGCACCTGCAGTTCGTCGGCAATATCGTTGCCTTCATGCTTGGGGATGGGCAGCAGCACATAGAATTTGGTGCCTTCCTCGTGTTCATCAAAAAGGCGTTTGATGACCGTTTTAGTACTGTCTTTTTCTACTTCTCGGCCCGATTTTGGTGAAATGGTATGGCCAATGCGCGCAAAAAGCAGGCGCATGTAATCATAAATTTCGGTAGTAGTGCCCACTGTTGAGCGCGGGTTGGTAGAGGTGGTTTTCTGCTGAATGGCCATGGCCGGCGAAATGCCCTGCATAAAATCCACATCAGGCTTGTCCATGCGTTCCAAAAATTGGCGCGCATAGCTCGACAGGCTCTCCACATAGCGTCGCTGCCCCTCGGCGTAAATGGTATCGAAAGCCAGGCTGGATTTACCTGAGCCCGAAACCCCGGTCACCACCGTCATTTTATTACGGGGAATCTCAACGTCGATATCTTTGAGGTTATGGACGCGGGCACCCTTAACAATAATGGGGCGATCGCTGGTTTTGGATGATGAATCAGGGTCTTGCTCAGCAGTTTTAGCTTGCGACATGCAGAAATTTTTTCTTCGTTTGAATAAACGCGTAAATATACGAATTTAATCACCAAAATTAGTATTCATTACCACGTTTGATTTGCGATTGTTATTAACAACACCCTGATGATAGTCGTTCAGTAAAACCCAGCCATGAACCTCGTTCGCTTATATCGATACGTAGAATGTTGTGTGCTTTTTATCGCATTACCTGTGGTGGTGTACTACAATTGGCTGCCCATTCCTAAAATTGCTGCGCTGTTAATCATCACCCTAATATGTGTGCTCATTCTGGCGATTGATGATTCATATGTATTACAGCGGTTGAGTTATCGTCCGCGGCAATCAAAAATCTGGAAGAGAATCATAAATAATACCGCCTTGGTGGCTGTGGGAATATTTGTGCTCGTAATTTTTTTACAGCCCGATCGATTGTTCCAATTACCAAGTAACCGGCCAGTTGTATGGGGCATTATCCTGGCCTTGTACCCCCTGCTTTCGGCGTTGCCGCAGGAGCTCATTTATCGCGAATTTTTCTTTCACCGATATAAAAAACTATTCGGTACGGGATGGATGATGGTTGCAGCAAGCGCGAGCCTGTTCGCCTTTCTGCATATCATCTACGATAACTACTGGGCAATTATTATTTCACTAATTGGCGGATTTATGTTTGCCCGTACCTACCGGCAAAGCCGATCGCTATATGTTGTGAGCATAGAACACGCCATCTACGGCTGCCTTATTTTCACCATTGGGTTGGGCAATTACTTTTATGAAGGGTTTTGATACAAGCTCACCACTTGGATGGAAAAATAGGTCGCAGTCCATATATTTAGGCCGTTTAATCTCCCATAAATTCACTTCTGATATATGAGTCTTGATGTTTCCTCCCCGCAATTTGAGCAGTGGCTCAAAAAGGCCAGTAAAATAGTGACCAAACATGCCAGCCAGCACTCAGAACAACACGTGTTTGCTGGAAAATCACCCCGGGAGGTACAGGCTTTATTTGAGGAACCACTTCCCAGTAAAGGAGAACCTATCGATGAGGTACTGAGGCAAGTGCAAGAAAAGGTGCTCTCCAGCATTACCAATAGTGCGGGCCCACGGTATTTCGGGTACATAACCGGGGGCGGGAACCAGGCAGCCGTGCTGGCCGAAATGATAAAAGCATCGCTGAACCAAAACAATTTAAAATGGCATTCATCACCGGTAAGTACCGAAATGGAGCGATTGGTGATGCAGTGGGTGGCCGAATTTATCGGCTATTCTACCGAAAGTGCCGGAGTTCTGCTGAGCGGCGGATCGGTAGCCAATTTCAATGCCATGGCTGTAGCGCGCAAAATAAAATCACCTGTAGATGTTGCCGAAGACGGCATGTATGGCAGTCCGCCACAAACGGTTTATGTGTCGGCCGAGGGGCATTCCAGCTTCGATAAAGCAGTGGATATGCTCGGAATCGGGAAAAAATACCTGCGAAAAATCCCTGTTGGTGATGACCTTAAGATAGATTTGAATGCACTTGAAGAACAAATAAAAAGTGATAAGGCAAACGGTTGTCATCCCATTTGCGCCATAGGTATTGCCGGAACCACCAATACCGGTACGGTGGATAACCTGAACGGCGTAGCTGATATTTGCGAAGCGCATGATTTATGGTATCACGTAGATGCAGCATACGGCGGACCTGCAGCACGGGTACAAGAAAAAGCACACTTATTTGATGGCATGCAGCGAGCCCATTCGGTGGTGGTGAATCCGCACAAGTGGCTTTACGTACCGTTTGAAGCCGGCGGTTTGCTGGTTAAAAACCCAGGCCACCTGCGGGAGACGTTCAGTACCATTCCAGATTACTTAAAATCTGACCAAGCCGGTGACGGCCGCACCGATTTAATGGAGTATAATCTTCCGCTCACTAAAGAATTTAAAGCGCTTAAAGTATGGATGACGCTCAAAACCTACGGAGCTCGTAAGTTAACGGCTACCATACAGCGCGATATTGAAAAAGCGCAATATCTGGTAAATGAAATTGAAAAGGCAGATCATCTGGAAATGATGGCGCCGGCCCCGCTTTCTATTGTGTGTTTTCGGTACAACTTCGGCCAAGTATCACCGAAGAAGTTAACCCAGCTAAATGATGAAATTATCAATCGGGTGGAACAAGATGGCCGTATATTTCTCACGGGCACAAAAATTAACGGGCAGACCGCGTTGCGCGTTTGCTTCATTAATCACAGAACAAGCAACAGGGACGTGGAGGCCATTATAAAAGTAGTAACAGAAATTGGACAAAATACAGCGCAGAAGGGCTAAGTTTACGATTTCCCCAAAATTCTTGCAGATTACTTTAATGGGCTGTAACCTGCACTTTTTTGAGAAGAGGCCAATTTTCCGTACCTTTTAAGATATTTTACAAGGCCGCAAAGGCCTATTATTTTGTACAACTGCAAATCATTTTAATTAGAAAGAGTCACTAACCTAGATATGGATTTATTTGACAAACTTGAGGATCGCCCGAGCCCGCTTGGTGAATTTACCTCAGAAGGATACGGCTATTACACCTATCCTAAATTGGAAGGTCCGCTGGGGCCCGAAATGAAGTTCAATGGAAATGACGTGATCGTTTGGAGCATTAACGATTACCTGGGCATTGGCGGCCGTGCTGATGTGAAGGATTACGACGCAAAAATGGCCGAGAAGTATGGATTGAGCACTCCCATGGGGGCCCGGCTTATGACCGGCAATACCGAAAAGCACGAGCAGCTCGAAGATGAGCTGGCCGATTTCGTAAATAAACCCGCCGGTTTGTTGCTCAACTACGGCTACCAAGGCATTATGAGTGTTATCCACGCATTGGTTGACCGCAATGATTTTCTGATTTATGACGAGCTGAGCCACGCATGTATTGTAGACGGTAAGCAGCTGGCCATGGCCGAAAAGTTCGTCTTCAAGCATAATGATATTGAAAGCTTTGAAAAGCAGCTGAAGCGAGCCCATAAACGATCGGGTGATGACTCATCCATACTTGTAGTGACCGAAGGTGCTTTTGGCATGACGGGCGATCTTGGCATCCTCAAAGAGATCATTGCTCTTAAAGAAAAATATCCATTCCGCCTGCTGGTTGATGATGCTCACGGCCTCGGAACCATGGGTGAAGATGGCTCAGGAACGGGTACGCACTTGGGTGTTCAGGATGGCATTGATGTCTACTTCGGCACATTTGCCAAGTCTTTTGCACTGATTGGTGCATTTGTTGCCTCCGAGCCGCGGGTAGTAGAGTTTCTTAAAGCTAATGCCCGAAGCCAGATTTTTGCAAAATCAGTGCCCATGCCCATTGTAGAGTCGGTTCGCAAGCGCCTGCAGATGATCAAAGATCACCCCGAATGGCGGGAACAGTTGTGGGATAACACCTTGAAACTGCGAAAAGGACTGCGCGATATGGGCTACAATGTACTGCCGGCTGAATGCCCGGTTACCCCGGTACTGACCCAGGGAAGCACCGAGCTTTGCCAGCTTATTATGCGCAAGTTGCGCGAAGAGCACGGCATTTTTGTGAGCGGCGTTGCATACCCGGTAGTGCCCCGCGGAACGGTGTTGATTCGATTGATTCCAACGGCATCACACACCGATGAACACATTGAAAAGACACTGGCCGGCTTCGATGCCATTAAAGAAGTGGTATTTAGCGCGGCCGAAGAACAACGACAACGCATGACTGCTTAATAGTCGGTCGTGCTGAGAAGTTAAATCAGGAAAGCCCTGCCTTGAACAGCAGGGCTTTTGTTTTTGCAAAAAAAATGCCACCACAACTGAAGAGGTGATGGCATTTCAATGGGAATAGGATGATCTGCTTACCTACGAGGTAAACAGTTTTTTGAAAAACTTCACTATGCCTGTTTTCTCATCATTATGATCGCCGGTACGCCCGCCGCTTAGCTTATCATAACTGGGGCGCGGAAGCTGCATTTCATCTTTTTTATTCTTCTTTTGTCGCCCGCCCTTTTTCTGCTTTCCGTTTGATGATTTGCTCTGTTTCCGTTTTTTCAGCTGTTCCTTTACTTCATCAGGCAGCGGAATTTCATCGGGAGTTTGGCCAAGCTCATTTTGAAGCTCGCTAATATCGCTTCTATCCTGCTTAGACACTAATGAAACCAAGCGGGCATTTGATCCCGAACCCAGCAGCGCCGCTCGAAAGCGGTATTCGTCCGAGCTGTTAGGTACGTCGTAGTTTATTACTTGATCAATGTCATTTAGGTCAAGCGTTGCGGCCGAAATGTCGGCAACCAGCAAATAGTTAACATCACCATTGGTGAAATTGGAAAACCGCTGCGCGCGCTTTTCATCGGAGAGTTTCCCGTGCAGGCTAGTAGCTTTCAAATTGCGTTTCTTAAGCACGCGGTACAGACGATCGGTGCCGCGCTTAGAAGCCGTAAAAATCACGAAACGTGTGCCGTCGGTGTTATCAAGGTGCGCCATAAGCGTGGTTATTTTCATGCGGTATGGCACGTTTATGTAGCCTTGCTTTATGTGGCCTGCAATAGAAGGCGGGGTGTCGGGTATTTGTGATTCGCCCACATTGCCAAAGCCAATAATAGTCGGCTCTTTAGCAAAAAGTGAAGCTACGTTCTTGATTTTGGAATCGTAGTCTGCGGTGCACATCAGGGTGCAGTAATCACTGAGTACGCGCCGTTTAATACGCTTTAGGTTGTCGCTCTGTTCATCATTAACCAAAGAGTGGAGATCATCCAGTACCAGCAGTTTTACCTGACGGAAAATAAAGCGATGCTCCTGCAGCAGACTTTGTAAGCGAGCGGGATTGGCAATAATAACGGACGGTTCTTTAGAAAGTGCTTCCGCCTGTTCTTCGATTTCGCCGTCATCGTCAGCTACTGTGCGTTCATTCTCATCAATGCCAAGTTCAGAAAGTTTGTCATTGACAGCCGCGGCATTTTGGGGCGAACTGGTAATGATCAGTGCTTTAGTTCCGGTTTCACTTTCGCTCCGGTTCAGTTTTTCGAGAGAAGCAATGGCAATGGCGCTGTATTTTTCATCTGCTTCTTCTGCCTTAATCACCAGGCTTTGCTCATCGGCGATTGTACTTATAATGGATTGCTGTAGGGAAGTGGCTTCGTTTAAGTTTGCTGTTTTAAGTTGATTGAGTGTTTGTTCATTGAGATCAAGTTCTTCAAAATTCACCGTTCTCACCTTCTGTATCTTATTAATAATTCTTGTTTCAACGCATCACTTCAAGTGCAAGTGATGTCCATAAAGACCATTAAATATACAAAAATTATAGGTGTCGCTCATCTTAATTATACGGGGTAGTGGCGGGTTGAGGGCGTGTATGTTCCAAACTTTTCGTGTACAGCAATGGGTTGATTAATTATTCTAAAATAGATTACCAGCAGTGCAGCAATCAGCAAAAACCCAGCTATTCCCAGCAGGCCTGCTTCGGGGCCAAAGGAGCCGCCGGTAACAAGCTCAGGTCCGCTTTGGCGGATTTGCAGCAGCGATGTGCGAGCAGGCATGCCACTTACCGGGAAACCGAATACACCGCCTTGAAAAAAATTCCAACCTATGTGGAGGCCAATTGATAATGAGAGCCGCCCGGATATAATGAATGGTAAGGCCAGCATGCCGCCGGCTAGCGTTACGTTGATAGTGGAAATCAACCCGGCAGATGGGTTGGTGGCGTGCAAAATGCCGAATATAAGCGAACTTAGCACCACACTGCCCAATGCAGCTTGGCGCTTGGTAGTGCCCGGTAAATTAAAGCCTTCTGCCATGTTCACAATCTGATAGCCGCGAAATACCAGTTCTTCGTAGATTCCCACAATTATCATCCATCCCAAATAGCCTGCAAAAAGCAGCAAATACGGCGTTGAGTTTGTGTGTTGCCATCCAAAACCAGTGATGTTGATCCATCCTGCAGCGAATTCAACCAGGAATATAAGCCCCATTACAAAGCCGGCCCCGAAAAATCCGAGCATGCACTCCTGGTACATGCGGGGGGTGCTTTCGAGTCCATAATCGGTTACGGCGCGCCGATCCATGCCGCGAGCAGCCAGCCAGACACTTACTACGGCCCCAATGGCAATGGCTATGGTGGGCAGTACCCTCCCGGAAACCGGATAAAAGCGGCTAACCACCCAAATCAACCCAAAGCCAATTAAAAACATGAGAAAAAGCTGGGTGCTAATCCTCCAGCCTGCACGCAGTCGATTTTCGTCAGGATTGGTAAAAATATTCATCAATGGAAATATTGATTAACAATCTGTGTTGCTTTATTTATACAACCATAGGTGGCAAAGCCAATAATAACTTAAAAAATGTTTTTATGAGTGATCGATTTGTACTGCATGCCGAGCAAGAAGAAATTGAATCCATGTTTGGCGTTACATCGAAAAGGGACGACTATTTTGAATCGGACTACAATATAACGCCCGGCGCGCTGCGGCCCATCATCACCCGTGAAAACGAGAGACGTAACATCCGTAAAGCGCAGTGGGGGCTGATTCCTGAACAGGCTGATGAGGAGCGCGAGGGCAAGGAGCATTTTGCAGTTCCGGCCGAAAACGTACGTGAAAACGACTGGTATAACGAATGTGTGAATCAGCGGCGCTGCTTGGTGCCGGCCAACGGGTTTTACAAGTGGAAGACCTCAAAAAAGAAACAGACCCCGTTCTACATTCGGCTGCTCTCGAACCGGCTTACCGCCTTTGCGGGCATCTATTCGGTGTGGGAGTCGGAAAGCGGACGCGAGGTGTATTCTTTTGCAATTTTGACTACCAAGGCGAACACGCTGGTTGAACCCGTGGACGACCGGATGCCGGTGCTGCTTAAGCCAACGAACTTTGAGCAATGGCTGAGTGATGACGCCCTCACCGATGAAATGCACGAGCAGCTGCTTATGGAGCCGTACGATCTTACGCAGATGGCGGTAAACAGGGTGTCGGAGGAGGTGAACGATATCAGCAACAATGGCCCCGAGCTTATTCAGCCCATACCGAAATAATTAGGTTGGGGCTATTTATGGCTGTTTAGAATTGGGCTCGTCGGGCTTTTGAGCCGTTTTATTAGGATCGGCCATGATGCGCATAGTAGGATAGGCCAGCTCAATATCATCGGCTTCGTCAAAACGGTCTAGAATATCTTCCCACATAGCCTGCCCGGTGCTTCTGCGCCGCCGTGGATCGCACAGGTGACGTATGGTAAGGTTCACGCCGCTGTCTTTCACATCCGTATAAACAATAGGGGTGAGATACTCGTAGTGCACATAATAGGATTTGCTGGCCCGCTGCAGCTGTTGTTCCGCGTGGTCAATAAAATCTTCCATGTGCGTATCGGCAACTTCTTGCAATATGGTTTTGGCTTTACGCCAGTCGCTTTCAAAGGTGACAAGTACCTGCAGTTCGTTCCAGATGAACTCAAAATCGCTGGTATAGTTAGCAAGCGGCTGGGTAAATATTTGGTGATTAGGCACGTGAACCACACGTCCGGTGCTTTGGTCGGCATTAATCCAATTGCCAATTTCGAGCACGGTGAATTTGAAAATGCGGATATCAATAATATCACCCCGTATATCGCCAATTTCTACGCGGTCGCCCACATTAAACGGGTCGCGCAGGGTAATGAAAATCCAGCCGGCGAAATCTGTTACCGGATCGCGTAAAGCGATAGCCAGCCCGGCGGAGAGCAGGCCCAGAAACGTACCCACAGATTCCAGTCCTTCAAACCAAATCACTCCGAGCACCAGCAAGCCGAGAAAACCAGTTATGTAAGATATGTTTTTACGCCATTTATACTTTTGGCGGGTGGAATCTATGTTGCGGTTGATCATGCGTACAACCAGCATCCGAATCAGCCACAATATAAAAATTACAACAACGGTGATTACCAGTTTAGAGGTAAGCTCAGGGGAGCCTTGAAAATAAGAGCCGATTCGATCCGTAAAGTTTTGAAACTGCATGAGAAGCTAATTAAACTAGCAAGTAGCGTTGTAAAGAAAGCGAAATTTGGATATCTTTGCCAAGCTAAAACAAATTTTTATTGCAACAGATCATGCTTTACACAATTATTCTAACGGTTATACTTATTATCAGCGTACTGCTGACCATTGTTATTTTGCTTCAGCCCGGACAGGGTGGCGGCATCGGCGGTGGATTAGCCGGTGGCTCACTCAGTGGCGGTGCAGGACTTGGAGCCCGCCGTACGGCCGATCTGCTATCAAAGTCAACCACGGTACTTGCAACAGCATTATTGGTTCTTTGTGTAGCGGCGAATTTTGCTATTCAGCGCGAGGGCGCCTCTGGCCCGGCCGTGCAGGAGAACGCTACCGAGCAACCTGTTAGTCCCAATATGAATAATCCTTCGCAGACCCAGCCAGCTATTCCGCAACAGCAAGATACCAGCGGCAACTGATAGCAGCTGAATAGACAGTTTTAAAGCCTGGTTCTCATAGAGCTGGGCTTTTTTATTTGAGGTATTTTTCTTCAAAAATGATGATAGAAGATATTCGCTTTTCCTTTGAATTTATAGGCCACTTACCTCCGGCTATCATATTTTTACTGCAAACTGTGCTGTTTAAATGAACGTTGAATGATGTACAAGGGTTTGTCAGACCATAATTCTAAACAGTAAATGCAGATGGAAGACGTGGAGAAAACGCAAAACGTACGTGTTCGTCGCAGCAGCGACCGTGGATTTGAAGATTTTGGTTGGACCGACAATTGGATGACCTTCTCATTTGCCAATTATCATGATCCCGACTGGGTACATTTTGGTCCAATCCGTGTAATAGTTGAAAACCATATTCAACCGCATGAAGGATTTGACGCACACCCGCACGAAGACATGGAAATTTTGACCTATGTAGCTAGCGGTACCTTAACGCACGGCGACAATATGGGCAATAAAGAGGGCATTAAAGCCGGTGAAATGCAGCGACTTACAGCCGGAACCGGTATTGTACACAGCGAAATGAACAACTACGACGAGGTTGAGCACAATATTCAAATTTGGATTCTGCCCGACAAGAAAGGACACGAGCCCGGTTACGAAATGAAACGATACAGCCGTGATGAACGCACTAACAAATTACGGCTTTACGTCTCTCCTGAAGGGCGCGAAGGTTCGATGCGCATCAACCAGGATGCCGAAATTTATGCCGGTATTCTTGAGCAGAATATTACGGTTGAGCACACCCTTGAAGAAGGCCGTGGCAGTTGGATTCAGGTCGTGAGAGGAGAAATTTCGCTGAATGATGATTTGAAATTATCGGCTGGCGACGGGGTGGGTATCACTGATATACGCAATTTAAAGTTGCGGGCTGATTCAGAAACCGAGCTCATTCTTTTTGATGTAGCCATGGATTTTAAAACGCCATATCGCGTTGGTTAATAAGTGCGTTGATTGCCAGATGAATTCCTGCT
>NNSL01000475.1 GCA_003123965.1 Balneolaceae bacterium SMO_bin1 | reverse complement strand
GAATAGAATTCGTACCCGATCTGGCTGCCCTTCCATGGCTGTACCCAGTTCACCAAATAGCACATAAAGGATGTACACAAAAGGAATTGTACTTAAGAGTCCCCATAAACCGCGTTCCGAGAACATACTGTCGGCACCGAGCAATTCGCCGGGATAACCCAGACCGATCATGAATACTGCCGCAATGACGAGTTTGGTAAGAAGCGGACCCGATTTGTTGCGTGATAAATTGAGCACCAATACCAGTTCAACCAGCAATAGGGGGACCGTTAAAAGCCAGTCTACATACCGGTAAGCATCATTAAATGGTTCGCCTGAGCTTATATAATTACCGGCTGATGAGATTTCATACGCACCTGCCCAACTGCCGGTGATACGAAAGTAATGATATGCAGCAATACCCACTACTAATGTTGATACCACTAAGGAAATGCGGTATTTGGGTGCTACGCGATGCTGGGCCAATATAAAGAAAAGACCGGCTGCCATCATCGCGGCGATGGTGAAAGAGAACATGTTGTAAACCAACGAATATTCGCCGAAAGATAGGTTAATTAGTTCCATAATAACTCTGTTAACTTAAGGTTTTAGGTAGCCTTACTATTTAGGTGTCAAGTCGCAATCGCCCTAATAACTTTAGAAAAAAAGCCTCCGTTCCAATTTTCAAAAAAAATTGAAAAAAGGAGTTTTTTCTACCTTCCAGGAATTAATCCAGTACAAATCTGTTTAGAGATAAATTACAATTATTGCACATGCAATATTTACACTCACTTTACGATCTGCTAAACACCGAGAAGAGCAAGGCGCTGGTAGAAAAATATTTTATCTACCTTGCTTTCGGTCTATTCTTTGTACATCTGCTGGTGATATTTTTGGCTAACAACACCGGCATATTTCCAGATTTATTCAACCAGGTACATCCCAACTATCTTTCGGCGCTGTACACTCCTTTTAGTGTGATACTGGTTTATGAAGTCTACTTCATGATTCTTGCACTTCCACTATCCTTTACTGAATCAATAAAAAAACAGTTTGAGATTATCTCTCTCATCATTATTCGGCGGGTGTTCAAAGACATTTCTGACTTCAGTTCCTTCTCGGTTATCTGGGATCAGACCGATCAATTTCTGGACATCGTTTTTGATTTGTCCGGTGGCCTGATGCTTTTTCTATTGGTGGGTGTCTTTTATCACGTCAGTAAAAACCGGCAGCGCTACAGCACGTCCGAAGCGATACAAAAATTTATTCGTTTTAAGGAGACCATTGCAATTTTACTGGCCATACTGCTTTTCATATTAGCCATTAATTCCTTTCAGGAGTGGGCCGGTAACGTGTATGCAGCAGCCTATTCTTCGCAAGTCTATGATTTTGAATTAGATACAATATTTTTTGATGATCTATTTACAGTAATGATATTCACTGACGTATTTATTTTTATTGCCTCCTTTTTGTATTCTAAACGTTACGAAGTACTTATCAGAAATGCGGGATTTATTGCCTCAACCATTTTAATTCGAATTTCACTCACGGTTGATAATCAATACGGCGTACTGGTGGCAATAGGAGCAGTATTAACGGGTATTCTTGTTCAGTTGATATACCGTTATTTTTCCTGGCTCGATATTGATGAAGACAAAAGAATATATCCTAAACAACATTAAACGTTACAATATGAACTATTGTTAAGTGAGCCAACAGACACATAATTAAATAGAAATTTAGTATGCTTAATACTTCTGACTATTTAATTTTACTTTCGGCCATTTTATCAATGGCGTTGTCAATTTATCTTTGGTTCAGCGGGTATAAAGATGCAGGTCTCTTCGTGGGCCTATGGGTACCATCGCTGCTGAGTTTTGGAGTGTATTTTAAAACGCAATTAAAAAAGAAATCATCATGACAGTTGGCAATTTATTTATTGTGGGTGGCATAATAATAACCATCTTTTGTGCAGGCGTATGGCTAACTATATCAGAATTCCGAAACATTGAAGAAAATATAACTGATCGACGCAAGCACATTGAGGAAGACATGAAAATTAAAGATAAATCTTAAGTTGAGGGGAACAGATAGATGGCCACTTTTAATGTCGTACTTATAACATCGGTAATTGGATTACTCTTTATATTGGGACTGGGTTTTACGGTTCGGAAATTCAGAAATATTGAGAGTGGCGAAACCGACCGGCGTAAGCATATAGAAGAGGATGTGATAATAGAAGAAAGGCAAACGCAGAACTGACAAAGGTATAGGCAATAAAAAAGCCCCGTAAATGGGGCTTTTTATTTGTTGGAAACTGTAATCAGTTATTCCATAATTACCGTTTCGGCGCTTGCGTCGGAATTTTTGCTTTTGGAACCGTTTTTAGATTTGTAAGCCTCAGAAACTTCAAAGAGATCCTGTGGATCTTGCACGGCTTCATCTTCAAGCACAATGTCAAGAATGGGATCCATACGTTCCAGGTATTTAATCTGGAGATCACCAATTACATCTTTTTCTATTTCATCCACATCTTTTTCGTTTTTCTTTGGCAAAAGCACCTTTTCTATGCCCGAGCGTTTTGCTGCAAGTACTTTCTCCTTGATTCCACCTACCGGCAGAACTAAGCCACGCAGGGTGATTTCTCCGGTCATTGCAAGAGTTCCCTTCACTTTACGTTGCGTAAAAATAGAGGCTACGGCAGAGAATATGGAAACGCCGGCTGAAGGACCATCTTTGGGTACGGCACCCTTTGGTACGTGGATGTGCAGATCCCAGTATTTGAAGGCATCTTCAGGAATATTAAGCTCTTCAGAGTGTGCTTTTAAGTACGACATTGCCAGCATCGCTGATTCTTTCATTACATCACCAAGCTGACCGGTTATATGCAGTTTACCGCTTCCTTTGCTCACGCTGGCCTCGATGAACAGAATATCACCGCCGTATGGAGTCCATGCCAACCCGGTAGCAACTCCGGGAACGGTAGTACGTTCGGCTACTTCTGCAAAATACTTGCGTTTGCCTAGGTATTCGTCTACTTCATTTACGCCAACCTTGTACGGTTCATCGCCTTTTCCTTTGGCAATTTTAGCAGCTACGCCCCGGCATACAGAACCAATTTCACGCTCCAGCGACCGTACGCCGGATTCGCGCGTATATTCTTCAATGATCTTATCGAGCGCTTGCGTAGTGATTTTGATTTGATCTTCTTTGAGCCCGTTTTCCTTAATTTGCTTTGGAATCAGGTGTTGCTTGGCAATTTCACGTTTTTCCTGCAGCGTATATCCGCTGATGTTGATAATTTCCATGCGGTCACGCAATGGTGCCGGAATCGTATCAAGCGAGTTTGCAGTGGCGATAAATAATACGCGAGATAGATCATACTCAAGCTCCAGAAAATTATCCGAGAACGAGTCGTTTTGCTCGGGATCGAGCACCTCGAGCAGGGCAGAGGTAGGGTCACCCCGGTAGTCGGAGCCCACCTTGTCAATCTCATCCAGCATCATCACCGGATTGCTCTTGCCGGCTTTTTTCATTGATCGGATGATACGGCCGGGAAGTGCCCCAATGTAAGTCCGTCGGTGCCCACGAATTTCGGCTTCGTCATGTATCCCACCAAGACTAAATCGTTCAAATTCGCGATTCAATGCTCTGGCAATAGATTTTCCGAGTGATGTCTTACCAACCCCGGGAGGGCCATAAAAGCAGAGAATAGGCGCCTTCATGTCCTCTTTGAGTTTGAGCACTGCCAAGTACTCAATGATACGTTTCTTCACTTTTTCAAGACCATAGTGGTCTTCATCGAGCACATTTTCGGCATTTGAAAGGTCAAGATTATCGTCAGAATAGTCGCCCCAGGGCAGATCAAGGATCCACTCTATATAGCTGTGTATAATACCATAGTTTGGGGATGAATTTGGCGTTCGTTCAAGTCTTGATAATTCCTTTTCAGCTGTTTCACGGGCTTCTTCGGGAAGTTCTTTTTCCTTTAACCGCTGCCGAAGCTGCTCAACTTCCTGCTGTTCGCTGTCTTCTCCCAGCGCTTCCTGAATAGCTTTCATCTGCTGACGCAGGTAGAAATCACGCTGCTGTTCATCGATATCGGTTTTTACCTTTGAGCGAATTTCTTCGCTTAGGTTCAGTACCTGCAGCTCCTTGTTCAGATATTCCATCACTTTTTCCATCCGGTCGGAGAAATTCTTGATCTCCAGAACCTCCTGCTTTTCAGCATTGGATACGTTGAGGTTAGATGAAATAAAGTTAAGCAGAAAGGCAGGACTATTGATGTTGTTGATGGCAATAGACGCCTCCGAAGGAATATTAGGCGACAGATTCACAATTTTTGTAGCCGTTTCCTTCACCGAACGGATTGACGCTTCAAGTTCGGCGCCGCTCACGTCCATTTCTTGACGAAACGGCTCAACATCTGCCTTAAAATAGGGTTCATCCTGGGTGAATTCATTAACACTGAAAGTAGTTTTGCCCTGAATGACAATGCTCTTGCTGCCATCCGGCATTTTTATCAGTTTCAGAATTTCGGCAACCGTCCCGGTCCAATATAGATCTTTTGGATCCGGGTCTTCTTCATTTTCATTTTTCTGCGATACTACACCAATTGTTTTGTCATTGGCATATGCTTCTTTCACCAAGGCCAGCGAACGGTCGCGACCTACCGTAATGGGCACTACAACACCCGGAAACAGTACGGTATTTTTCAGTGGAAGAATGGGTAGCGAATCCGGCACTTCTGCCTCGGTAAGCTTCTTTTCTTCCTCTTCAGACATCAGAGGAATAGCCTGCTCGAAATCATCAAATTTGTCCTGATCCTCAAGACTGTCGAAGTCGAAATCATTTTTTAGGAAATTATCCATGTAATAAACTTTAGATATACTTTTTTGTGCTTGTTTATTGTCTGTGCAAATAAAGGGCCAAGCGTAATTATTCTACCATTTAGTCATAAATGCTGGCAAAATAACAACTGATACGCATATTGAAATATTGCATTGTCAGGTTGACAGGGAATGCAGCATCTTGGCCTAAATCTAACCCACAACACTCATTTTTGCTGCACGCAGCATTAGAGTTTTACGGCCACGTTCTTTAAAAAACACAACGACCTTGGTTCGTTCACCTTCTCCGCTGCGACTAATGATTTTGCCCTTTCCAAATACGTTATGTTCAACTTGTGCCCCTACCTGAAAAGGATCTTCATCGGGACTGTCGTAGTGAATTGTTGTTCCGCTGCCTGTATTCCGATTATTCTTGTTGTACAACGGCTTTTTCCAATCGTACTCAATCTCGGTGCTGCCGTTGCTATTTGAAGAATCTGATTCTGTATTACTGAACCTGTTTTTATTCTGTTTAATACTGGAACCGGTTTCGGTTCGGACCACATCTGAACTCACCTCATCAAGAAAGCGCGAGCGCATCATCGCTTTTTCTTCACCAAATTTATATCGGCTGCGGCTATAACTGAAGAACAATTCTTTTTCGGCCCGGGTGATTGCCACGTAAAAGAGCCGGCGTTCTTCTTCAATATTGGCTTCATCACCGTCGCGTCCGCCAATAGGGAAGAGGTCTTCTTCGAGCCCCACTGCAAATACGACTGGAAATTCCAATCCTTTGGCCGCATGAACAGTCATTAGTGTAACAGCCGGTTTTTCTTCATCATACTTATCGGTATCGGTGATGAGGCTGATCTCTTGTAAAAACGAACTGAGATTTGGATTCTTATTATTTTTCTGGAAATAGGATATGGCGTTTTCCAGCTCAAGGATATTCTCCCTGCGCGACATTGATTTGGGGGAATTTTCTTCCACCAGGGATTTCATGTAGCCCGACTTATCGAGTAGCTTTTTCACAACGTCGGGCAATGGTTTGCCATTATTAACGTCCGTTTTTAATTCCTTCATCATGGCTACAAACTGCTTCACGCTGTTCTCGGCGGGCTTGTATAAATCAGCCTTCTCCACGTTTTCCAGAATTTGCCAAAGCGATTGCCCTGTTTGCCGAGCACGGCTGGTTAAATCATTCAGCGATTTATTACCAATGCCGCGTGATGGTTCATTGATGATGCGAATAAGGTTTGTATCATCATGCGGATTTACCAGCAGCGTGAGATACGCCAAAATGTCTTTCACTTCTTTTCGCTGGTAAAATGAGAGCCCGCCCACCAGCTGATAGGGAACCCGTTTGCGTCGCAAAGTTTCCTCAAAAATACGGCTTTGGTAATTCGTGCGATATAAAATAGCGAAATCATTGAAATTGTATCCGCGCCGTGCTTTCAACTCGTTGATGTAATTGGCTACTCTGTTGGCTTCATCCCGCTCGTCATAATTTTCGAGCAGGGTAATCATATCACCGGTGTCGTTATCCGTCCAAAGCGTTTTGTCGAGCTGGCCTTCATTCTTTTTAATGATGGAGTCGGCGGCTTTTAATATGGCCTTGGTAGACCGGTAATTTTGCTCGAGCGGAATTTCTACCGCCTTTTCGTAATCATTTTTAAAGTTCAGGATATTGGTGATGTCGGCCCCGCGGAATGAATAAATGCTTTGGGCATCATCACCCACCACGCAGATATTCTGGTATTTATCGGCCAGCATTTTAGTTACCGTGTACTGCGCGCGGTTGGTATCCTGGTACTCATCAATAAGGATGTGCTTAAAGCGATCCTGGTACTTTTCAAGCACATCAGGGTGCTTGTTGAACAATTCTATTGGCTTGATAAGCAGGTCATCAAAATCCATGGCATTGTTTTGCTTCAGCCGCGTTGCATAGATTTTATAGATTTTGGCCGTGATGTCATCAAGCGTGCTGTGCACAAATCGTTCAAGGTACTGATCGGGGTGCACCAGCTCATTTTTTGAATCACTGATGCGGCGGTGAAGCGTGCGCGGGCGTATGTCTTTGGGATCGTAGTTATTCTCGCGCAGAATTTGCTTTATCAGGTTTTGCGAATCATTGGTGTCGTAGATTGAATAATTTGAATCGAAGCCAATTTTTTCGGCCTCGAAACGCAAAATCTTTGAAAATACCGAGTGAAAAGTGCCCATCCACAGCCGGGGCGCACTGTCGCCAATGAGGTTTTGGATACGATCTTTCATTTCACGCGCCGCCTTGTTGGTGAAGGTGAGCGCTAGTATTTCGCCGGGATCGGCCATGCCTTGATCAATGAGGTATGCAATACGGTAGGTAAGCACGCGGGTTTTGCCACTGCCTGCACCGGCTACAATCAAAAGCGGACCGCCGCTGTGCGTTACAGCCTTACGCTGCTGCTCGTTAAGGTCATATATAAAATCAGGCTCTTGAGACATGAATAGCTATCCTATTTCGCTTAAAATTTCGTTCAGCTTCGCCAGGTTGTTTTCGGTGTCTTCCTTTTTTTGCCGTTCGCGCTCCACAACTTCGTCGGGGGCATTATTGACAAAGCCATCGTTATTGAGCTTTCCGTTGATTTGTTTCAGAAATCCTTCCAAACGCTCAATTTCGTTCTCGATTCGTTCCCGCTCTTTTTCAAGATCAATAACGCCTTCAAGCGGGACAAAGATTTCAGAACCTTCTACCACCGCCGAGGCCGATGTTGCTGGTTTCTGCAAATCATCTGAAACCTCAAAGGAGCCAATATTCTGAAGCTTGCGAAAAATCCATTCATTATTCTGATATACTGTTGCTGTTTCAGCATTCTTGGCTTTAATCAGGAGATCAATTTCAGCAGTGGGGTTGACGTTGAATTCTGCCCGGATATTACGGATAGCGGAAATAGATTTTTGAATAGCGTTAAAAGCCTTCAGATCTTCTTCGACAATACAAGATTCATCCAGCTCGGGCCAATCGGCTACAATAATGGCTTCTTCTGTTTCCCGATCGCGAATACGCTGCCAGATTTCTTCGGTGATAAATGGCATAAATGGGTGCAGCAACTTCATCAGCTGCTCAAAAAAGTTGAATCCGCGGGCCAGCCGCTCTGCAGGTATGTTTTCACCGGGCTTGTCCGCTTTAATTAACTCAATGTACCAATCACAGAAATCATCCCAGATCAGTGAATAGACTTCACGAAGCGCATCATTAATGCGAAACGCTTCCATGTTTTTGTTTACGGCTTCAATAGTCTCATGCAGCCGCGCCAGCATCCAGCGGTCGGCCAAATTGTGTTCGTCAATTTGCAGTGTATCAGCGTATTCGGTGTCTTCAACCTTATTCATAGAAAGAAACCGAAATGCATTCCAAATCTTGTTGGCAAAGTTGCGGCCCTGCTCGCAAAGCTGTTCTTCAAAAAGCAGGTCGTTTCCGGCGGGTGATGAAAACAGCATGCCCACGCGGACGCCGTCGGCGCCATACTGATCAATCAGCTCAAGAGGATCCGGTGAATTACCCAGCGATTTTGACATTTTGCGGCGCTGACTGTCGCGAACGATGCCGGTGTAATACACATTGCTGAATGGCTTTTCGTCGCGGAATTCATAACCGGCCATAATCATGCGGGCTACCCAGAAAAACATAATTTCAGGTGCCGTCACCAGATCGTCGGTAGGGTAGTAGTAATTAATTTCCTCATTGTCGGGATTACGGATGCCGTCAAATACGCTGATGGGCCAGAGCCATGAAGAGAACCAGGTGTCAAGCACATCTTCATCCTGCTTTAAGTCATTGGATGAAATATTATTACCTGACTTATCTTGAGCTTTTTCGAGGGCTTCTTCTTCGGTTTTTGCAATCACGTAATCATTTTCTCCATCGCCGTAATACCAGGCCGGAATGCGCTGCCCCCACCAGAGCTGGCGCGAAATACACCAGTCGCGGATATTTTCCATCCAGTGGCGGTAGCTGTTTTTAAACTTTGGCCGGATGAAACGCGATGTTATCCGACTCCACATTTTCGAGTGCCGGCTTGGCCAGATCATCCATTTTGCAAAACCACTGCAGCGAAAGGCGCGGTTCAATAACGGCGTCTGTCCGCTCGGAATATCCCAGCTTGTTGGTCATTTCTTCGGTTTTTACCAGCTGCCCCGATGCTTTTAAATCAGCGATGATTTTTTTGCGAGCTTCAAACCGGTCTTCTCCTACGTAAAATTGAGCGTCTTCGCTTAAGCTGCCATCGGAATTCAGCATGTCAATAATCTCGAGGTCATGCCGCTGACCAATTTCATAATCGTTGGCGTCATGCGCAGGGGTAATTTTAAGGCAACCGGTACCAAATTCCGGATCAACGTATTTATCCCCAATAATGGGCACTTCACGCTCAACCATAGGAATGATAGCAGTCTTTCCAATCAGGTGGTTAAAGCGCTCATCATCGGGATTAACGCAGACTGCCGTATCGGCCAAAATAGTTTCGGGCCGCGTTGTGGCGATGGTTACAGTTTCGTCTTCACCCTTAACTTTATACTCAACGTGGTAGAATTTAGACTGCACCTCGCGGTGAATTACTTCTTCATCAGACAGCGCCGTTTGCGCCTCCGGATCCCAGTTGATCATGCGCTTTCCGCGGTAAATATATCCCCGTTCGTAGAGCTCAATAAAACAGTCGATGACAGATTCATACAGATCATCCTCAAGGGTAAATCGTGTGCGTTCCCAGTCGCAGGAAGCCCCAACTTTTTTAACTGTTGTAGAATAATACCACCGTGCTCGTCCGTCCATTCCCAGGCGTACTCCAAAAACTCATCGCGCGTTAAATCGGCTTTGGTGATGCCTTGCTTGCGTAGCTTCTGTACCACTTTTGCTTCTGTAGCAATTGAAGCGTGATCGGTACCGGGAACCCAACAGGCGTTTTTGCCAAGCATACGGGCACGCCGGACCAGCACGTCCTGAATAGTGTTATTAAGCATGTGACCCATATGCAGTACGCCGGTAACATTGGGCGGAGGAATGACTACTGTGTAGGATTCTCGGTCATCGGGTTCGGAGTGGAAAAAACCATTATCATCCCAAAAGGCATACCATTTTTCTTCAACCTTGCCGGGTTTAAAATGCTTGGGAATATCCTGTGACGATGTACTCAAAATATAGTAATTAAGTTGCTGGCAGTGTTATGTAAAGAAAAGAGGGCAGGGTAAACCCATTTTTATGGACTACCCCGCGTTCGTTTAATTAGAACTTATTTTTTTCGAATCAAGCGAACCCCGAAATGACCATCACAGCCATGTTTATGAGGATACGTTTGATACGCTGCGCCGTCTTCGATAAGGACTTCATCAGGTACAAATCCTTCCAGGGTGTCCAGTTCAAAGTTTTCGTGTTTGTCGAGGAAATTTTCTATCTGCTGCATGTTTTCTTCTTCCTCAAGTGAACAGGTACTGTAAACAATGCGGCCGCCCTTTTTTACTTTTTTAGCTGCAGATTTCAAAAGTCGTTCTTGTAATTCTGTGCAGTAATCAAGGTCTTCTTCATCACGGCGCCAGCGTAGATCAGCACGCTTGCTCAGAACGCCGGTTCCCGTGCAGGGAGCATCAAGCAGAACGCCGTCAGCTTCTTCAAGCTCAATATCAGTAGCATCACCGCGACGCACTTTGATATTTTCTGCGTGGCAACGCACAGCGCTTTCCGCTAATTTTTCCAGCCGTTCAGATGAAATATCGACGGCTAAAATATCACCTTCACCGTTCATTAAATCTGACATTACCACACTTTTTGTACCGGGGGCAGCACAAAGATCGTAAATAGTTTCACCGGGCTCTGGATCCATGACGTAGGGTGCAAAACCTGCTGCAATATCCTGGATTTGGCAGAACCCCTTTTCAAGCCATTTTTCATTTATGAAGGGTGCAACAGAATCCACTTCGAAATAGCCTGGCAACCAGTCACTTACGGTAAACGGAATATCGTTTTTGGTCATGCGAAGCTGAAAATTCTCCGTCTTTGTTCGCAGATTGTTGGCACGTACAAAATACACGGGCCGTTTATTATTGGCCTGCATCAGTGAAAATGCTTCACGCTCACCAAGGCGTTTGCGCCAGCGTTTTACCATCCATTCGGGATGAGAAAAGGTAACAGCAACGAGCTTGTTTCGGTCCTCGTACGAAGGTTTAGGCAGGTCGTCAATTTCGCGCTGGAGGTTTCGCATAATCGCGTTCACCAAATCACCGGTGCGTGAGCCCAGCTGAAGCTTCGCAATATTCACTGCCTCATTGATAGCAGCGTAATCGGGTGTACTGTCCATGTAAAGCATATCGTAGATACCAAGCCTCAAGATGTTTTTTAGGCTTGGCTTCATACCATCAAGTTTTACATTGGAAAAATGATCGATAAGGAAATCGAGGTATGAGCGCTTACGAAGAATATTCTGCACATATTCTCGGACTTCCGCCCGCTGGCTGCTATTGAGCCTGTCTGCGGGGGCATAGCTAAGCGAACTGTTTTCATCGAAGTCTATTAATATATCTATACTGACTGACCGCGCTGTTGCTTCAGTTTCCAAAGGAATAATAATTTTGATTAATAGTTTTGCGTGTGGAGTCCGTTAAATATTGGTTGAAATGTGCTGACGGAACTCGCATGCAAAAATACAGTTTTGGCAAGGGAGTTGCTAATCATTTCTTGGCTTTACCGCAAGTGAAATCAATCGGGATAGGAATTGCTGAATTTTTTGTGATTCAGTACCAACACGGGTACGCCTACCAGCAGTATTGCAATGCCGAAAATGGCACCCATGCCTGTGAAACTAATACTGGAATAGAGCATATATCCGCATGCAATCAGAAAAAGAATTGGTGTTACCGGATAAAAAGGCACTTTGTAGGGAAGTGCTTCGGGGAGGGAGTCACTTGATGATCGGAAGATGAAGATTGTTGAAGTGGTAAGCAGCAAAAAAAGCCAAAATACGGGCGCGGTATAATCAACCATGGTTGATACGGCTTCTTTGGTAAACGCACCGAGAAAAATGAGCAGCAGGGTGATAACTCCTTGAACGAGAAGCGCGTTCTGAGGAGCATTGCGTTCGGCATTCCATCGCCCCAGATATTTTAACACGCCAAAATCTCGGCCAAGCGCATAGTTGGTTCGGGCGCCGGTAATTATTGTGGCATTAGCGGTAGAAAGGGCCGCAAATATAACAATCAAGGCCATAACTAGGGAGCTGCTGCCACCAAACACGGTGTCAACAAGGGTAACACCTATAGCATCGCTATTTTGTACGCCCTCTAGTCCAAGTACATTTATATAAGCAAAGTTTACAGCTACGTACACCGTTGTGATTATACCAATACCCCCAATTAATACGGTTGACATATTTTTGCGGACATCTTTCAGCTCGGCAGATAAATACACTGCTTCGTTCCACCCACCGTAGGTAAGTAATACAAATATCATGGCCCCGCCGAAGCCACTTTGGGGGGTAGTAAAGCTATCTGCTACCGTAAATGAAGTACCCCCATTATTTAAGCTGCCAATAATGGCCAGTATAACCAATGAGCCCAGAATGAATATAGTAACCGTGTTCTGTGCATTGCGGGAATAGCCTGTACCTAGTATGTTTATCGCGGTTAATAAAATTACGGTGATCGCAGCATAAATTGCAGAACTGTAAGGACCTAAATCCAGGATGAGGGAGGCGTAATCACCCAAAATAAATGCCGCTAAACCGATGGAGCCGGTTTGAATGACCGTCATTCGTCCCCATGAAAAAGAAACGCAATAGATGATCCGTATCCTTTATGCAGAAAGTGATATTCACCTCCGGCATTGGGATTTGCCGCGGCAATTTCTGCGTAACATAAAGCGCCGAATAGGGATATAAGTCCGCCAAAAACCCAGAAAAGCAAAAAATCTACCGGGCTGCCGGCACTTTGCGCAACAATTGAGGGAAGCCGAAATATACCGATGCCCACAACTACGCCAACCATTACGGCTATTGTGCTTAGAATGGTGAAGCTGGGAAGCGGCTTTCCCCCGGTTTGTTTGTTATTCATATCAGCTCAGTAAATAAAGAAGCTTAATTGAGCGATGCGTTCCATTGATTGATAGAATGATTTTCTCCCTCGTAAATTTGTACGGTACCGGTAATTTCACCGTCTTCAACGCGTCCGCTGTATAAATGGGTAGTGTTGCCGTTACTCATTTTAAAACTGATGCGTTTGCCGTGCAGTGTTTCTTCAGAAATATTCCAGCCGGAGTTGCCTGGTGTTACGTCAATATTTTGGTATTTCTGGCTCACAGAAACGTTTACGTTACTTCCATTCACTTGCCATGACAAGTTGCCATCAACGCGGGCGGGAATAACCCAGTAATAAATATCGTGCGATCGTGAAGAGTTGTTAGGCGAAACTTCAACCTGCTGATCAGGTTCCCAGTCGCCCATATTAAAACTGTGTGATACAATGCGCGTGCCGGGCTCCAAGTTTTCGAGCAGGTGAGGGCGCAGTTTTCTATTTACTGAGTTTAGCAGATACATGGTGATAACGGAAGCCCGACTAAAGTCAGTTTCAAAAATATTTTCCTGCAAGAACATTACTTCGTCACCTAAATCCTGGGCGGCGGCATTTTCGCGGGCTTCTTTAATGCGCTCCGGATCAAGATCAATGCCATGGCCGTAAGCCCCACGCTGTACAGCAGAAATCACAATGCGTCCGTCACCGGATCCAAGGTCAATTACGTAGTCACCGGGTCCTACATCGGCCATATCAAGCATTTTATCCACAACAGGTTGTGGGGTGGGTACGTACGGTACGTCTAAATCCTGTGTTTGCGCTGATGAAAAAGTGAACCCAACAACAGCAAAAATTAGAACTAAAAACTTGATTAGCTTTAATCCTCGGGATTTTGTTACGTGATTTTGCTTTTTCATAGCTTTGCGATTAAAAAAAGTTAAGATTAATTGTGATGAGACTAACTTTATACCCTAAGTAAATAATTTAACTGCAAATATGTTCCTCCCTGAATGTAAAAGAATTATAATAGCATGCTCCTTAATTATTCTGCTGCAGCTGTTCTCCGGCAGGATAGGTGATTTCATACACAAATCGTATTTCGCCCGAGGTGTCCGGCCGCAGGTTCAGCGTCCATTTTAAAACGCCGGTTGATTCAACAAGGGTGGCATCGGAATCTTCTGTCAACTCAACATCAATATCTTCATTGGTTGAGATGGGAATCTGATCAAGGACTTCAATGGCAACGGGACGCGATTTGGTATTGCGGACCGTAATTTCCCAGCCCTTGGTTTCGGTTACCCGGTTGCCAAAGAAATTTTTTTCTTCGAACGATTCAATTTGTGAACGCTCAATGATGATGCCGTCGTCGCGGCCCAGCGAAAACGCGAGTGTATCTTGTAGTGAATTTAAGTTGAGCTGGGTATCACCCACATACGAATTATTTAGGAAAAGGCTCGCTTGCCCCGGGAGTAGATTTAACGATTCCCAGTCGGTAATGCGGGCGGTTAAATAGGCTGCCGGCTTTATGCGGGGTATCGCCTTATAGGTGTAACGGGCTGGCAGGGTTGATGATTCTACCGCAACCGTTTTTGCTGCAGCACCCGATTCAATGGTATAAGGATTTTCAATATCAAACCTGAAGGCTGTTTGTCCCTCCCGCATTTGGGTTTGAACGGGTT
>NNSL01000244.1 GCA_003123965.1 Balneolaceae bacterium SMO_bin1 | reverse complement strand
CCAGGTAATGCTGTACTACGTTGGCATTGGGCGTATGGGTAATGTGCACTTTTTGCGGATTGAGTTTTTTGCACAGATTAATCAGCTCAAAGAAGTCGAGGTGATCGGAAAGGGGTATCAATTTATCCACGGTCAGCTGCGTGCGGGATGATTCTCGGGCCGCCCAGCCGGAACAGTAGGCCAGCCGCTTTTTCTTTACGTTTGAGGCAAATCCGTTATTGATGGCTGAGTTGGTCGTCACCAATACTTTCCCTTCGCAGGTAGCGCGATCATACGATTCGTAATTTCCCAGATCAATACCGGCTTCTTCATATACGTCACATAATTTATAGCCGGCTCCATGAATTTGCACGGGCAATTCGGTGGGCGCGAGCATGTGCATTACTTCCTGCGCCTTGCCTAAATTATAGGCTAGAAAAACAGGCGTGTAGCCTTCATCAATTGTATCCAAAGCAAACTCCTGCACTTCTGATATCAAATAATCGTAAGGTGCCCATTTGTAAATAGGCAGGCTGAAGGTTGCTTCGGTAATGAAATGATCCACGTTTTCGGGGTATTCGAAACCCTCGGTAGCCGGTGAGGGCGGTGTGCGGTAATCGCCCGTGTAAAGCACCGAACCTTCGTCGGTTTCCACAAATACCATGGCTGAGCCCAGAATATGTCCGGCCGGATAGAGCGTAACTTGCGCATTGGGCAGCTGCAGTGGTTCCCCAAATTCAAGTACGTGCGCACCGTCACTGTAGCCGCGCTTTTGCATCAGCCGGTACGTATTGCGTGTGCAGTATACCGGTTTTTGGCTGCGGTACGGCATGTGATCGGAATGCGCGTGGGTGATGAAAATATGATCGGCATCGGGCGTACTAAAATCGAAGCCGATGTTGTAGTCCGGCATCAAAATTCCATGATAGCCGGCTTTAACAATGTCCATTATGTGCTATAATCGTTGAATTACCAGATAACAGAGCAGAAACATAACCGGAGCTACTGCCAGCATTATGGCACCGCAAATTTTTACTAATCGTGCTAACTTTTGCGGATGATTGCGTATAGATTGCCGCGTTTGGGGCCAGCGCACCAGCTGAATGCCTGCCAGATATACGATTACTAAACTCCATATGGAGAACAGAAGTTCAGGCCAGGAGAAAGGTAGGAGCGAAAGCACAAGGCACGGCAGCGTGAAAAGGAAAAAATATCTAAGAATGGTGCGCGGTACCGCCGGGGGCTGATCGCTTTTAGACTCAGCGATTAAATACTTTTGAACAATTTCGGTTTTTACTATCAACCCAATGCCGCCTGCAAGAAAAATACAGCCTAAAATAGGGTAGTAAAGCGCAAACCATTTTGCTGCAAAACCATTCATAAGGTATTAAGAAGTTAGATTTTGGAGTGAAGATAGAGCTTGTGTAGAATTCACAAAAGAAACCCTGATTGAAGTGGAAAGTTTGACCCAGGCATATAGTCGTTATTTAACAAACAGTAGAGTTTCTTAAGTGTTGAAATGAACCCCAAAAGAAGGGGAGTGATATCATGAAAAACCGCTTTAACCTTATTTAGGATATATAAGCAAGAAAATTTCCTTACTGTTTAAAACAGGAAAGCCAATTACTCTACCAGCATCCCTTCATCGCTTCGGGTAAGTTCTTCTGGAACATTAGCCAGCACCTCTTCTTTGAATGCTTTGATGATATTCTTCTTGAGGTATTCGCGTCCGTATACGATACGAACTTTGCGGCGCGGAACAGGGTCTTCGAAATAGCGCAGGTGGGCTTTAATGCAGCGCTCGGGCAGCTGATTTTTTGCGAGATACGGAAGCAGAGTCATGCCAAAATTCTGTTCCACCAGCTGCTTAAGGGTTTCCAAATTTCCGCTTTCAAATTCAATTTGCGAATTGTTGAAGGCTTCTCCGCGTTGTTTTTTGCAGAGCTGTACGGTTTGGTCCCGAAAACAGTGACCCTCGTTCAACAACCAAAGGTTGCCGATATCTAAATCATCAACCGAAAGTTTTTCTTTTTTGGCCAGAGGGTGATCATCTGAAATGTATCCGATAAATGGTTCGTAGTATAAATCTTCTTCGTGGATGTGACCCTGATCAACCGGAGTGGCAATAATACCTACATCAAGATAATCTTGATTAAGCAGCTGCAGCAGTTCATCCGTCACCACTTCTTCAACAATGAGCTTTACCTTGGGATACTTTTCGGTAAAGGAGCGAAGAAAAAGCGGTAGCAGGTTTGGCGCAATAGTTGGAATAATGCCCACCCGGAACGAGCCGCGCAGTTCATCGTCACTGAGTGATGCCAGGTCTTCAATGTGCTTCGACTGGCTGAGAATTTTCTTGGCTTCTTCAATCACTTTCTTGCCAATCTCGGTGGGTACAACGGGTGATTTTGATCGATCGAAAATAGTGATGCCAAGCTCATCTTCGAGCTTGTGAATTTGCATGCTGAGCGTAGGCTGCGTTACGTACGATTTCTCTGCCGCGGTGGCAAAATGCCGGTAACGGTCAACAGCAACGATATAAGATAACTGGGTAAGGGTCATGAAAATAAGCGTTTATCGGTCTGGGAATCACCCGATTTATTATAAGAATTTTAATGTATCATTTTTGCTTTCTAAATACCGAAGCAAACACTATAATCCACTCAACGGTTGATAAAACAAAGTGGCTGTTATAATTCGGAGTTAAAGGATAAATATAAAAAAAACAATCAACATGAGAAGAGGACATTTATTCATTGAAGGGAAAGTGCAGGGGGTGGGCTTCCGGCATTTTACCAAAATAAACGCCCAGGAAATAGGGGTACACGGCTGGGTAAAAAATTTACCGGACGGCCGCGTTGAGGCCGTTTTTGAAGGGCCCGAAGATCATATTGACGAGATAGTGGCCCAGTGCGAGGATGGCCCCGGAGCAAGCCGGGTTGATAATGTTGACTTTGAGTGGGAAGAAGCCACTGGAGAATTCGATTCCTTTGAAGTAAAGCACTTTTAATGCGTATTTTCATTGCCGTGCCGCTGCCCGATGCGGTAAAAAGCACGCTCAAAAATCTGCAGGCTTCCGCTGACAATATCCGCTGGCAGCCACCGCGCCAGCTGCACATAACGCTGAAGTTTCTTGGCGATATTTCAGAGGAGGATCTTCAATTGCTGAAAAGCGAGCTTGCGGATCTTTCGCAGCCCTCTTTTGCTTTACGTTTATCCCAGTGGGGTACATTTCCTGAAAAGGGTCAGCCCAGTGTAATTTGGGTAGGCGTTGAACCCGAGCAAAAAATAACAGCACTTCATGAAAAAGTGGAAAACATTTGTTCTGCCCTGGGATTTGATGCAGATGAACGCCCTTTTGTACCGCATATTACACTTGGGCGACCGAAAAACGCAACGCGCAAACAGGTCTCTTCCATAATGCGCGATCCTGAACCGGTGGAGTTTCTGATTCGGCACTTCGGAATTTACAAAAGTGAATTAAGTCCGGAAGGTGCTCGGCACTCGTTGATAAAAAAATATCCGCTGGGCGATTAATGTACGAGCGCCGCAGCGGATACGAATGCCAAAAGCATTTTCTTTATTAGGGACGTGCAGTAATGGGGCCCTGCTTGACAATTTGCTGCACAGCCTGTGATAAAATTTGAGAGTAATCGGATACTTCAGGCTCCGTGCTGATTTGTGTGCGTGTACTGGCCTCACCCCAGCCTACTATTTTATTATTTTGCGTATCCCAGTAGGCATACTTGGTTACGAAATAGAGCATTCGCTGTTCGCTGCCCTCATGGCCGGCATAGCCGCTAGAGTTGGGTGACTGTTCCACTTTTTGCCGGAAATAAAACTTATCGAGCAGTAAGACAAAACGAGAGGAACTCACTTTTGAATTTTCTTTAGGAGCTATAATTTCGAACATCTCCTCCTCATCACCCAGGTTTGTAAGAGTGAAATTGGTGGTATCAATTTGTGCCGATGAGGAAATTGTTTCAACGCTTGAGGCGGCATACTGTGCAAAAAGTGGTTGCAGTGATGAATTAAACACACTCTGCCCGGTTCCACTTAAAGAACCAAAGCTGTAGTACGGAAAATTAGTAAAAAAGGCGCGGGTTACTGGTATAACAGTTACCGATGAATTTACCTTATTCTCTTGATATTCTGGTTCCAGATAGTAGTTTTTTGAACTTGAGCAGCCCGCCAGCATCACTCCAAATAAAATGGCAAGCAGCAGGTAATTTTTCTTAACTAAACGCATAATTTTGTTTATCATTATTGAATAGAAATTGTTGCGGCTCAAATAAACTTAACTGAAATTTAAAAATCAACGATACGGTAAAATAATTTACTAATAATAACATGCCTGATTTTTCCCACCTTCACTGCCACACCCAATTTTCCATGCTCGACGGCGCTGCCAACATTTCGCAGCTTGTAAAAAAAACGGGCAATACCGGAATGCCGGGCATTGCTATTACCGATCATGGAAACATGTACGGGGTGCCAAAGTTTGTACGGGAGGCCAAAAAAGAAGGTGTTAAGCCGATTATTGGCTGTGAGTTTTACATTACCCCATCGGGTATGGATGATAAGCAGGATCGGACCCGGTACCACCAACTGCTGCTGGCAAAAAACATGACCGGCTATAAAAACTTGTCCAAGCTGTCATCGCTGGGTTTTACCGAGGGTATGTATTACAAGCCTCGTATCGATAAAGAAACGCTGGCCGAGCACGCTGAAGGACTCATTGCCACTACCTGCTGCATTGCCAGCGAAATTAACCAAACCATTATTAACAAGGGCGAAAAGGAAGCTCGTAAGATTTTTGAGTGGTACCTTAACCTGTTTGGCGACGATTACTACATAGAATTACAGCGGCACGGTCTGTCTGACCAAGATCGCTGCAATGAAATTCTGGTACGGTGGTCTAAAGAGTACAATGTGAAGATGATTGCCACCAACGATTCGCATTATGTTGAGCGCGAAGATTCCGAGGCGCACGATATTTTGCTGGCCCTGCAACCAATGCCGATATCAACGATCCTAATCGGTTTCGTTTTACCGATGACGACGACAATCTGAACCGGGAGTTTTATCTTAAAACCCCGGATGAAATGCAGGAGCTCTTCAGCGACTTGCCGCAGGCCGTTGAAAACACCAACGAGATTGTCGAAAAGGTTGATGATATTGACTTGGATTCAGAGCTGCTGCTTCCCCACTACAGCATGCCCGATCAATTTGATTCGATGAATGCCTATCTGCGCCACCTTACGCTTGAGGGCGCCAAGAAACGCTACGGCGAAATCACGCAGGATATCAGCGAGCGAATCAACCAGGAGCTGGCTATTATTGAAGACATGGGGTTTGAGGGCTACTTCCTGATTGTGCAGGACTTTACTACCGAAGCCAGGGAACGCGGCGTATTTGTAGGACCCGGACGAGGGTCCGCCGCCGGATCGGTGGTGGCCTACTGCCTCGGGATTATCAATATTGACCCCATGGAATACGACTTGCTGTTTGAGCGTTTCTTGAATCCCGAGCGCGTAAGTCCGCCCGATATTGATATTGACTTTGACGACAGCGGCCGACAGGAAGTGATTGATTACGTAATTGAAGAGTACGGCCGCCGCAATGTAGCCCAGATTGTAACATACGGCACCATGAAGGCCAAAACCGCCATCCGTGATGTGGGCCGCGTGCTGGGCGTGCCGCTGCAGGAGGTGAACCGTATCACCAAAATGTTTCCCGACAGCCCTGCACTTACAGAATTTGAAGACGTGCTCGACGGCAGCAAAAACCCCGAGTCGGCCAAAGACATTAAGCAGCTTTTTGATCACCCCGACCCTCAGGTACAGAAAATGATGCGTTTTGCCCGCACTCTTGAGGGATCGGCGCGGCAGACCGGTGTGCACGCAGCAGGAGTTATTATTGCCCCGGGCGAAATAAGTGAGTACGTGCCGGTGGCGCTATCTAAAGACAAGGAGCTGATCACCCAGTACGACGGGCCCAATACCGAAAAATGCGGCCTGCTGAAAATGGACTTTCTAGGGCTAAAAACGCTGTCCATTCTTAAAACGGCCATTCAGTACGTAGAGGAAAATCACGGCATAAAGCATGATCTGGATGAAATTCCGTTTGATGACGAGCCGACGTTTAAGCTGTATCAAAAAGGGAATACTATAGGCACGTTCCAGTTTGAGAGCGACGGGATGCGCAAGTATTTGAAGCAGCTGAAGCCCACCTCGCTGGATGACCTGATTGCCATGAACGCGCTGTATCGTCCGGGGCCCATGCAGTTTATTCCCGAATATATTGATCGCAAGCACGGCCGAAAAGAAGTGACGTACCCGCATCCCGATCTGGAAGAGCTGCTGAAGCCGACCTACGGCATTATGATTTACCAGGAGCAGATTATGAAGGCGGCCCAGAAAATTGCGAATTACTCGCTGGGTGATGCCGACCTGCTGCGCCGCGCCATGGGTAAGAAGAAGAAAGAGGTGATGGACCAGCAGCGCGAAATTTTTGTGGAGCAGGCTGTAGAAAATGATGTAGAGCGGGACAAGGCGATAGAGATTTTTGAAATGATGGCCGAGTTTGCCAACTACGGTTTTAACAAGTCGCACTCGGCGGCCTATTCGGTAGTAGCGTATCAAACCGCCTTTTTCAAGGCCAATTATCCCGCTGAATATATGGCGGCGGTGCTGTGCCACAATATGGGCGACATCGACAAGGTGTCGAAGTTTATTGAAGAGTGTTACAGGAATGGCATTACGGTTGACCCGCCCAACATCAACACGGGTGAAGGGACATTTGTAGCTCGCGATGGCCGCATTCAGTATGGTATGGAGGCTATTAAAGGCGTGGGTACCAACGCCGTTGAAGAGTTGGTAAACGAGCGTAATGAAAACGGGGAGTATGAATCTATTTTTGATTTCGCCCGCCGGGTTGATTCGCGCACTTGTAACAAGCGCACCATGGAAAGTCTTATTCAGGCCGGGGCATTCGATTCGCTCAATACGCACCGGCGGCAGCTGCTCGAAAGTGTGGAACGTATTTTAAGTTACGGTTCGCGCGTGCAGGAGATGGAAAATTCCAATCAATCAGATCTGTTCGGGGACGGCAGCGGGAGCGCCTCAGCCATTGAGGAGCCGGTGCTGAACGAAGTGCAGCCGTGGTCGAACATTGAGCGGCTCAACAAAGAGCGTGAGCTTATCGGGTTTTACCTCAGCGGCCACCCACTCAGCAAGTACAAAGAAGACATCAAGCTGTTTTGCTCGCACACCCTCAAGCGGGAAGAGCTCAACGAACTTAATGATCGCACTGATGTTCGGTGTGCGGGTATCATCACCGAAGTAAAACGCGTGACCGATAAAAAAGGCCGTCCGTTTGCCTTCCTTAAGCTGGAAGATTTATATGGAAAAATTGAAGTTATCGCTTTCAATGATGTTTATGATCGAAACCTGGGCATGATTCAGGTTGATTCCCTCGTGGTTATTGACGGCCATATCGATACCCGACGCGGGCAGCCGCAGATTATAGCCAACAGCTTTGAACGAATTGAGAGCATGCGCGAGAAATTTCAGCACAAAATTGCCCTGCAGCTGGAGATCGATACCAATATCATTTCTGATGAAGAGTTGCATAAAATGGCTGAGCTATTTGAGGAACACCAAGGCGATACTAACATCCAATTAAATGTACTGAGCGCCGAGGCCAAGCGGCCGTTTGCCATGCATGTGCGTAAATTTGTGGTAGAACCGAATGAAGAATTATTGTCGCAGCTAAAAATGCTTCTCGGCGATGATGCTGTGGGATTAGCGAAAAAGAACTAGAGTGAAGTTTTTCAATTACATCAAAAATTGTGTTTAATATCGTAAGATAAATTACTGTGATGATATCAATAATAAGATGCGATATGACAATGCATTATTGATTTCAGATATTCTAGTGCGGTTCAAAAAGTTTTGATAACCAATAAATGAACAAATATTATTATGAGTAAAGCGTTAAAATTTACTGATGAGTCATTCGAAGAAGAAGTACTTAATGCCGATAAGCCTGTTTTGGTCGATTTTTGGGCCGAATGGTGCGGACCTTGCCGTATGGTAGGACCCGTAGTGGACGAGCTAGCCGGCGAATATGAAGGAAAGGCTAAAATTGGCAAGGTTGATGTAGATAATAATCAAATAGCCACTGAATATGGCGTGCGCAGCATACCAACGCTATTGATTTTTAAAAATGGTGAAGTGGTTGATCAGATTGTTGGTGCAGTACCGAAAGCTCAACTGAAAAAGCAGCTTGATGCCCAGCTGACCAACTAACGACTTGCATTCAGAAATACTAACCGCCCTGAGGTAAGCTTTGGGGCGGTTTTTTATTTTACTTTATTATGAAATGCATGATGAGTTTGGTGGCGTTGTCTTCAAATTGCACCTCATCGGCTTGTTCCTTAATAAGAAAAATACCCCGCCCCGATTCCTTAAGTAAATTTTCTTCCTTTAAAGGGTTTGGCAGTGATGAAGGATCGAAGCCGGGACCTTCGTCTTTGACACTAATTATAAGCTCTCCATCTTTTCTATAGGCAACAATATCCACCTTCTTGGATTCATCTTGCTTGTTGCCGTGCACTATTGCATTGGTTACCGCTTCGTTAAGAGCCAGACGAATTTTTGGGAACTGTTCATCACTAAAATTCAGAACATCTTGCAGGTTGTCCAGGAAAGGCTCCAGCCGTTCAACCTCGTCGAAGGTAGATCGCAATGTTAAACTGTCCAATTCAGTTTTTGCCATAAAAGTTTTCAGGCTAAGTTATATACAAATTGGTATACGAGGAATCACTAACCGTAGATTCCGCGCATTTTCAGGGTTTTTGCAACTTTATCTATACCATATACATAGGCGGCTTGTCGCAGCGTAATGCCGTGCTCTTCGCTTACGTTAAAGAGGTTGTCAAAAGCATCTCGCATCATGCGGTTTAACCGACGATTTACACGCTCTTCTGTCCAGAAATAACCTTGGCGATCTTGCACCCACTCAAAATATGATACGGTAACTCCGCCGGCATTGGCCAGAATATCAGGAATCACCATTATGCCTTTCTCCTCCAGAATGGAGTCGGCGTTGGCTGTTACCGGGCCATTTGCACCTTCGGAAATAATCTTAGCTTTTATGTCTCCCGCATTTTGGCGGCTGATTTGGTCTTCTTTGGCAGCAGGAATGAGCACGTCGCATTCGAGCTGTAGGAGTTCTTCGTTGGTAATTTGTTCGGCGGCCGGAAAGCCTTCCAGCAAATTGTTATTATTGGCGGCGTATTCAATTGCTTTGGGAATATCAATTCCGTTCCTATTGTAGTATCCGCCCGAATATCGCTGATAGCCAGTACTTTTGCGCCCTGTTCATACATTAGCTGTGCTGAAACAGAGCCCACATTCCCAAAGCCCTGAACCGCAACGCTACATTTATTAGGGAGCATACCTTTTTTGTTCAGTGCGGCCAGCGTAACAGTCACAACACCCCGGCCGGTAGCTTCTTTTCGACCCTGTGAGCCGCCCAAAATAATCGGTTTGCCGGTTACTACAGCTGTTTCTGTTTTATGCGCGTTCATGCTGTAGGTGTCCATAATCCACGCCATAATTTGCTCGTTCGTGTTCATATCCGGTGCGGGAATATCGCGATCGGGACCAAATACCTCGAGCAAATTAGAGGTATATCGACGGGTAAGCCGTTCCAGTTCACCTTTCGACAAGTTTTTGGGGTTGCATCGCACGCCGCCTTTGGCTCCACCAAAAGGCACGTTTACGATTGCACACTTCCAGGTCATCCAAGAGGCCAGTGCTTTTACTTCATCTATAGTAACATCGGGCGCGTAGCGAACACCGCCTTTTGATGGCCCGAGCACATTGTCGTGGATTACGCGGTAACCTTCAAAAACTTCGATATCTCCGGAATCCATCACTACAGGAATGGAAACGATGACCTGTTTTACGGGACTAGCTAGATATTTAAACATACCTTCATCGAGCTCAAGAAGGTTGGCAGCAAATTTGAACCGCTCCATCATGGAGGTGAAAGGGGAGTCTTCGTCGAGAATAGGGCCTGGTTCTTTATAGTAGCCTGTAGTGTACATGTTTTTATTGTAAGGCATAAATGGAATATGCGTTGAACGCTGGTATTTTTAGTTTTTATTGCGGCACTGAAATTATGGGCTAAAAGTATGAAAATTTCATAGAATGGTTAAGAGAATTAGAATAATTTTTTAATAAACGGCCTTTGCTCCCTTTCATGGGCTAGATATTTAGAAATACAAGTCCAAATGCTTTGCTGTAACGAGCATTTACTATAAAATAGAAAGCAAAACTACGCGTTACTGTTTCTGGTTGGATTGCTGATATTGGTCTTTGTGTAGCTCTGGGGCTTGCACCACACCTTTTTTGTTGCATTTATGCAAAATATCATGTTGATTCAACAGTTAATACATTTTACGTATCATTATCACTGTCTGCAGCAATAGGTTCCGTAACAATGGATGCCAGCGTACTTGTACTAAATAAAGATTATCAGCCACTGAGTGTGTGCTCGGTGCACCGGTCCATGAAGTTGCTCTTTATGGACAAGGCGGAGCTGCTGCATGATTACCCAGAACGTAAAATAAGGACGGTTAAAAAAGAGTATTCCTATCCATCGGTCATTCGGTTGCGCCGATACATCAACTTGCCGTATAAAAACATCGTGTTGTCGCGTCACAACATCATGAAGCGTGACGGAAACCGATGCCTGTACTGCGGATCTAATCACAATCTTACAATTGACCATGTGTTACCGCGCAGCAGGGGCGGCCGCGATACGTGGGAAAATCTGGCTACCGCCTGCAACGAATGTAATGTGCGAAAAGGCGACCTCACCCCCGATGAAGCGAATATGGAGCTGAGCCAAGAGCCATTTCAGCCTGTGCATATTACGTTTTTCCAGTCGCTGCTTGGCGTTATCGAAGACGACTGGAAACCGTATTTATATATGTAGCTATAGCTTCATAGTTACTTGGTATTTGACCTTGCTTCATACGAAATACACATCTTTTTTGTATATTCAAGTTTCTCCAATCGTCAGGTACTGGCAATAGTATCAATTAGCGATGGATGCATAACCAATCATTAATAACCAGTTACACACAATGAGCAGCAAAGGACGAGTATTAGTGGCCATGAGCGGAGGGGTAGACTCTTCGGTTGCGGCTGTAATGCTTAAAGAACAAGGATACGACGTCATCGGCATTACCATGAAAACGTGGGACTATTCCCGTGTGGGCGGTAAGTCGGACAAGGAAACAGGCTGCTGCACGCTGGAGTCCATGAATGATGCGCGTCAAATTGCTGTAAATCACGGGTTCAAACATTTTATTGTTGATATCCGTGATGAGTTCGGCGACTGGGTGATTGATCGGTTTGTAGAAGATTATATGGAAGGCCGCACGCCAAATCCGTGCGTGCTTTGCAATACGCATATTAAATGGGCAGCCCTGCTGCGCCGAGCAGATAATCTCGGTTGTGATTACATTGCTACCGGTCACTACGCTAAAGTACGCGAAGAAAACGGGCGATATGTGATTTCGCGCGGGCTCGATCCTCGAAAAGATCAGTCGTACGCACTTTGGGGTGTGCAGCAGAAGCATTTGGCGCGGACCATCTTTCCGCTTGGCACATATGAGAAAACAGAAATCCGAGACATGGCCGAAGAATTTGGCCTCGACAAAGTGGCCGATAAGCCAGATTCATACGAAATCTGTTTCGTCCCTGATGACGACTACCGCCGCTTTCTTAAAGACCGCGTAGATGGACTAGAAGAGCGCGTTGGCGGTGGCAAATTTGTTGATCAGGATGGAAATATTGTGGGAGAGCACGAAGGCTACCCATTTTACACCATTGGTCAGCGGCGCGGGTTGCACCTGGCGCTTGGTAAACCGGTGTACGTAACCAATATCGATCCGGAAACCAATATTATTGAAGTTGGGGAAAAAGAAGATCTGATCAGCACCACCTGCCGGGCCAAAGAGCTCAATATGGTGAAGTATGACAGCATCCCCGAAGATGAAATGGAAATTACCGGCATGATCCGCTATAACGATTCCGGGGCAACTGGATATGTTTCACAAATTGCAGATGATGAAATGCAAGTTACATTTCCTACCGGACGCGAAGCCATCACACCTGGACAGGCGATTGTCTGCTACGAAGGGCGTGATGTGGTAGCCGGCGGATGGATACATAAAGTAAATGTAGAAGTAGACGCCTTACAAGCCGGATAGAAATTGTAAACAATATAAATTCACTCGAGCCTGTTTATAGCTATGAACAGGCTCTTTTATTATTGAAACTTATTCCTTCCGTTGAAGGTATAATTGTCTGAAAATTTTCATCAATCCAATTTTTTATGAAAAAATTATCTCTTATTGCACTTTTGGTATTCGGTTTTTCATTCGGAAACGCTGTGGCTCAGTTCGAGGGGACTATTGAGTTTACGGGTTATGAAATGACAAATGGTGAAAAACAACCGGCAGAGGACGCCTTTACATTATTCATTACGCCCGAAAGTATGCTGCTACAGGGCAGTGAAGGCTATAAAATGGGGGGCAAGATTCACACGGAGGGTATTTTAATTCGCCATAACGAAAAAGATTTTGTAGTTCTGACGGGCGAAAACCGGGCAATGCGCATTACCAAAGAAGGCATTACTTCTATGATGAATATGTTCGGCGGCGATGCCAAGAGCGATGTGCAGCGGGAAATGGAAGAGGCGAATTCCAATATGAATATTGAAGCTACCGGGGAATCAATGACTATTGGGGGGTATGCTACAGAAAAATTTGTGATTACCGATAAAGAAAATCCCGACAAGCAAGGAGTGGCATGGATGACCAAAGGCCTCGACATTAACTGGGGCATCCTGGCCGAACCCTGGGGCGATAATATGGGTGGCATTGACATGAATAATTTCCCCAAAGAGCTCATTTTCGACGACGGGTATTTCCCGGTTAAGTGGGAACAGTATGAAAACGGGGCGCTTACATCATCGTGGGAAGCAACTATAACAAAAACCGATTTGGCACGCTCTAAAGTACAGATTCCGTCCAACGTTAAGGTATTAAATTGGCAGCAGTTTTTGTTTGAGTCTGCCCAAAACCAGTAGGCTATTAGCAACTTACTAAGACTAAAAAAGCCCGGACATAAGCCGGCTTTTTTATTGTAGTTATTTCTTGTGCTAATTTCCTTGGTTCACGTTTCCGAGTAAATACATATCGCCGGTGGGCTTCTGCGATCCGCCTTCAGGTTCAAGCGTAATAGCAAACGCATTGGCATTCTGCTGATTGGCATCAGCGAGCTGCTCAACCTTAAAGAATGACCCTCTGTCGCCACCATTTCGAACGGCAAACGTAGCCGACGGAATCGGTTCGTTATTTTTTATTAGCCAAAGTTGGTACGCTTTGCCCGAAGGTACTTCCGGCAGATTAGAAACCTGCAGCAGGGCCTGCTGCCGTTCGGAATCCCAGATGATTTTGCCGTATCCGTCAGGGTTGACTTCGAGGCCGTTCATGGCCACCAGATCAACAGTGCGTGCTTCAAGAATGGCCAGCATTTCTTCTTTTTGTTCCAGTTCGGATTCAAGTTCGGTAATTTGTGCTTCCTGGTTGTTAATGGTAGCATTTTGTTAAAGACAAATACCACCAAGGCAAGCGAAATAAGCAATAGCGCGAACGAGGCAGCCATCGCCAGGTTCTGTCGGTTGTATCCGCTGCTGGTTGTAGGTTCATCTTGCTCGGGCGAAGCTACTGGCGTCAGCTCGCCGCTGGCTGCAGATTCATTATCTTGCACCTTTTCCATGAGCTGTTCCTTAACAGCAGTAGAAGGCTGTGCTCGTTCAACGGTAAAAGCTAGCTGGTTGGCAGCCGAGCGCAACTCATGGAATGTCTGCAGCTGATCTTGGCTGGCTTCATCCAGCATTTGCTGAAACTCCTGCTGCTCTTCGTGGTCCAGGCTGTTTAGCACATACCCGGCACAGAGCTCTTCAAAGCGGTCGGTATGTGAGGTATCATTGCTCATTTTGTTGAATAAATGATTCTAAAATGTTTTTCAGTTTAATCATGCCTTGTCGAGTGCGGGTTTTTACCGTACCCAGTGGTATGTCAAGATGGTCAGAAATCTCCGACTGCGTCATGCCGCGATAGTATGCAATTTTGAGCACTTCGCTTTGTTTTTCGGGAATCTCCCCAAGTGCACGCTTAACCAGCTCGGCGCGGTCGGAGTGAATCGTGGTTTCCAGCGGATCAAATGTATTACCTTCGAGCTTAAAGGCCGGTTCGTGAACGCTTACCGAAGCTTTTTCCTGTGTTTTATAATCTTTCGAACGGATGCGGTCAATGGCTCGGTTTCGGGCAAGGGTAACCAGCCAGCTGTACACATTGCCTCGATTTTCATTAAACGTATGGGCTTTCTGCCAAACGTTTACAAATACTTCCTGCAATACGTCTTCAGCCTCTTCTTTACTTTTCACAATCGAAATAATCATACCAAATAACAGCCTATCATATAAATCATACAATTTGCTGAGCGCATCGGCATCTTTGGCCTTTATTTTTTTCATAAGTTCCACCTCTCGCTGAGAACCCGAATGGGCGGCCTCACCGATGGCAGCGAGTATGGTAAAGATGAACACGTGCTGTCTCCTTAGATTAATACGCAGTAGTGTGAAAAACAGATTTAAGTTAATAAAAATAAATTTGTCTGCAAGGTTTAAAACGGTTACCCTTTCGCCTTGTAAAATTTAATGTAAACCCCTCTTTTGTGCCCTGGTTAC
>NNSL01000453.1 GCA_003123965.1 Balneolaceae bacterium SMO_bin1 | reverse complement strand
ATGGCTAATGGGGTATCCAATATGAATTAGAATTCGAGGATTAAAAACAAAAGGATGGCTTTGCAGTCATCCTTGTTTATTCGTGTATAAAAGTTGGCCGGGGAGGATTCGAACCCCCACTGACGAGACCAAAACCCGCTGTCCTGCCATTAGACGACCGGCCAATGTGAACCTAAAATTCACAGATTTCGATGATATGAATTTACTCCTTCTGAATCAAGAAGAAATTATAAAATTAAACACTTTACACTGCTGGCATCGGTGGGGCTTGCAATAGGCCCTTAACTGATGAACAGTACCAAGTTTGCGGCGGTAAATTTCGGGAGAAATATGGGTATGTTCAAATGGTTTTTTGACTGATGCCGGAAGCCGCGTACGATGATTTAACCAATGTTTTTTGGCATGCTCGGTTAACCGTTTAGTACCGGTAAGATCGCCCAATAGGTAGTAGGATGGCAGCCATACAGTACCGAATAATACGCCTCCGCGATGGCTGCCGATGGCGGTTTCTGTTTGCACCTCTTCGATCATTGTATCAAACGATTCTTGAATTGCTGTGCGAAGCCACCAACTAAGGGACCTGTTTTTGATAAAAGCGAGCAACTCACACGCTTGTTTTATTCTGGTTTTGGGGTGATTAGCGGGGCGGCTGCCTTTGCGTTTCCAATGAAATGAGGGGTCTGAATTTTCTGGTTCAATACCTGCAATTTTTAGGGCTCGTTCTGTGAGCTCAGTAGAAGAATTACAGTTATTTGCTGTAAGAAGTGTTTCGGCCAGCTTGCGCATAGGTTCGCGATTGTGGCTGACGCCGAGTCCATCAAACAGAGCAACAATAAGCATGTTTTGCCACGCTTCTGAGAGTGGTAGACTGGCATCATAGAACGAAAGCAAGTCATTCACTTTCTGTTCAAAGTAGGCGTTATGGGCGTGCCGGAATTGTTCTTTAAGCACCTTTTCGGGGATATCGGCCAAGTTTCCCGCGCAGGGCAGGGTCTTCGGCTGTTTATAATGATGAAAGAAATATTGCAATGGTTTAGATAGAAAGGGTTTCATGAGCATGGTGGGAATTTCTGTCCCATCCTTGCGGTTCACGTCAATGCAATCGCGACCATTAAATACTACATGTAGAACAACCCGGTTGTAATTGGAATCGGTGTGGTGCTTATGATGGTACCAGTCGCCGGGCGACCAGTGAATTTCAATATCGCCATGCCATTTAAGAGGGCCAATTTGAACGCGGGCGTTCGTAAAATCGGGCCCGTCGGTTTTGTTGAGATATCCCGGATGGAAAACGCGTAATTTTTGACTGTTGACTGTAGACAGGTTTTCTGAATTCAAATATCGGTTTTTCCACAGCCAGTGCAGCAGCGATTCGTTAAAAGGCGATGTCGTGTTCATAATGGCTCAAGCTTGTTTAGCGCTTCTCTTGTGAATGTCTTATAATCAATTATAGTAAAATAGTTTGTTATTGAAAATTTGACTGTTTACATGAATAGCCAACCAGCATCCGAAGACACCATTTTATTGATGAACACCGATCGCATACAGCGATCACTCAGCCGTATGGCGTACCAAATTGCTGAGGATAATCGTGAGGATGCCGAAATTCTAATAATTGGCATAAAACAACGTGGACGGGCGGTAGCAAAAGCAATATCTTCGCAACTTGCTGATCTGGCTGAAAAGGACGTCACATTACTCAGTCTGCAGGAAAAAGGACGGTCGCAAATTGGCATTTAGTGCATCGGGGGATACACTCAAAAAACATATAGTTACATTATCTTAGTGGATGATGTTATTTTCACGGGCCAAACAATGCTGGATGCCGTGAAAAAAACACTGGATATATTCTCCCCATGGGTGCTCCGTACAGCGGTACTTGTAGATCGTGGTCACCGAAAAATGCCTGTTGGTGCCACTTTTTCCGGCATCAATTTACCCACAAAACTTAATGAACACGTACAGGTACAGATTAAAGATGAAAAGCCGTTTGAGGTTATTCTTACCAAGACGGGCGAATGAGTGTTTATGTTTTCAATATTTTCTTTATTTTCAGCTAAATCTTTGGAAGATATCATTCTAATACTTTCTTGACGGCATGGACAACGGCATAAAAATTTCTCTCCTCCTCTTTATCACATTCTTTTTTGTTTCAGAATTGCAGGCCCAGGAAGCCATAGCTATCAGCAACTTGGTGAAAAATGATGAGGCTATTTCTGCGGAAGACATTTCTCGAATCAACGATCAGGTAATAATAAGTGATACGCTGAGGGGCTGGAATCAAACGTGGGTTGCTAATTTAAATGGGGCCCAGGCTGCATATGATAATTGGAGCCAGGGTGGGGTGAATACTATCAGTGTTACGGCATCAACTGTTTATAATGCCATGTATCGAAAAGATCGCTTTGGATACGCCTTTTCAACAAATTTAAAATATGGCAAGGCGCGTATTGCTGATGAAGGTACCCGCAAAACGGATGACCGGCTCGCAATCAATAATAAATTCAGCTATCGCTTTGCCGATGAACGCTGGAATGCTTTTGCTAATTTGAATTTCAGCACACAGTTTGATCAAGGTTTTGATTATAGCGTACCAGAGGGCGAAGACCCTGTGCTAATATCGGAATTCTTTTCACCGGCTTATTTTACACAGATTGCGGGTATTGGTTTTGTGCCAGCCAGTTATTTTACGGTTGAGGGCGGCTTGGCGATGAAGCAAACCATTGTGCTGGAAGAGGAGTTAACCACCCGTTACGGTTTGCCCGAAGGTGAGAACTTTCGGTTTGAGCCCGGTTATTCTTTTGCACTTGGTTTTGAAAAAGAAGTGTTCAAAAATCTGAGACTTGTAAGTTCGGTTGAAACATTTACGAACTTGCAGCGCCACATCGATCGTACCGATGTCTACTTTTCTAATGAATTGGTGGGACGAATTAACGATTTCCTAAATATGTCGTTTCAATTTGTTGCCATTTACGACGAGGACTTTAACCGAGAGGTGCAGTTAAAGCAAGTGCTTTCGGCGGGTGTTTCTGTTAATATTTTGTAGCACTCAGTTTAAATGTTGATAATAGAAAAGCCCGGTTAAAACCGGGCTTTTTTTATTGGTGGTTAATTCTCCTGCTGTTTATACATCAAACTCTATGCCCTGCGCCAGCGGCATTTCATCACCCCAGTTTATAGTATTGGTTTGCCGGCGCATGTAGGCTTTCCAAGCATCGGAGCCCGATTCGCGTCCGCCGCCGGTTTCTTTTTCGCCGCCGAAAGCACCCCCGATTTCTGCGCCGCTGGTTCCAACATTTACGTTGGCAATGCCGCAGTCGGAGCCGCGTGCACTCAAAAAGGTTTCGGCTTCGCGAAGATTTAGCGTAAACATCGACGAGCTGAGCCCCTGCTTAACGCCATTATGCTTGGCGATGGCGTCATCCAGGTCGCTGTATTTCATGAGATATAAGATTGGAGCGAAAGTCTCTTCCTGCACGATATCGTAATGGTTTTCAGCTATCGCAATTGCCGGTCGTACATAATGTCCACCTTCGAGCTCAGGAACGTCGAGCGGTTCGCCACCGTAAATTACTTCGCCGCCGGCTTGCTCTACTTGTTTTAGCGCTGCCTGCATTTGGTCAACAGCGTCGCCGTCAATCATCGGGCCCACAAGGGTGTCATCATCCAGCGGGTTGCCAATATTAACATCTTGGTAAATTTCTAAAAGCCGGTTTTTAATTTGGTCAAATATAGACTCGTGTATAATAAGCCGGCGCGTGGATGTACACCGCTGCCCGCAGGTACCAACCGATCCAAAAGCTGTAGCCCTCGCGGCCATTTCGATGTCAGCATTTTCGGAGATAATAATCGCATTGTTGCCGCCCAGCTCTAAAATTGTTTTGCCGAGCCGCGCACCTACCGTCTGTGCTACCTGCTTGCCCATGCGAATGGAGCCGGTTGCTGAAATAAGCGGAATGCGTTCGTCTTCGGTCATCCATTCGCCCGTTTCACGTCCGCCTGTTACCAGGTTAAAAATACCCTCGGGCAGGTCATTTTCTCTCAGTACTTCAGCGATAATATTTTGAACAGCCACGCCGCACAGAGGTGTTTTTTCCGAACCTTTCCAGATAACAACATCACCGCAAACGGCGGCAATCATCGCATTCCAGCTGTACACAGCAACCGGAAAGTTGAAGGCAGAAATCACTCCGCAGATACCCAGCGGATGCCATTGCTCGTACATGCGGTGCTTCGGGCGTTCCGACTTCATGGTTTTACCGTATAGCTGCCGCGATTGCCCTACGGCGAAATCACAAATATCGATCATCTCCTGCACTTCACCGAGGCCTTCCTGGTAAATTTTGCCCATTTCGTAGCTTACCAGCTTACCTAAGTCTTCTTTGTGCTCGCGCAATTTGAGCCCAATTTGGCGCACAATTTCGCCGCGCTCGGGGGCGGGCGTCATTCGCCATTCTTTAAAAGCTGATTGCGCAGTTTCTACCACCTGATCATAATCTTCTCTGGTGGTGAAGGGATGTGTCTGCAATATGGGAGCCATCGGTGGGAGTGATACTCTCCAGCTTGTTGCCGGCATTGGAACTCCAGCTGTTTTGGCCGGTACTGGTGCCGGCATTGGTGTCTTCAATGCCTAAATTTTTCAAAAAATCCATAAATAATAACGGTTTGATTTAATAATATCGGATTGAAGATAAGCATAGTTGATGAGTATTTCGTATTACGTATCTTGCGGCTAGCAGTCACTATTTTTTAATACACATTAGACTAGATATGCAATCTGTATCGAATCGAGCGTTAACCTTACTGCGCAAGCTTAATCAAAAAAAACACCGGGAGCAGGAACAGCTTTTTCTGGTTGAAGGCCCGCGGGCAATAGGGCAAATAATTAGCAACGGGTATGTAAAAGTCCGTGAGCTGTTTTTTGATGCTTCGCAAGAATATCATGAGCAGGAAATATGGCACCAAGCTATTTCTGATACGCCTGCATCACTGGTTGAGTCGTCTGATTTTTCTGAAATTAGCGATACGGATAATCCGCAGGGTGTTCTTGCTGTTTGTGAAATACCGAACGAAATACCACCTAAGCAGATGGCTGCCCAAAGTGGCCTGCTGCTTGCTCTGGATGCAGTTCAAGATCCCGGTAATGCCGGTACCATCATTCGTACCGCAAGCTGGTTTGGCGTTTCGGGCCTGCTGAGCGGGAAAGGTACTGTTGATCTTTTTCATCCCAAGGTGGTACGCAGCACGGCGGGGGCCACCGGAAGTGTACCTTTCACCAACGTTGATCTACACGAAACGCTGACTTTTTTCGAAGATAAGGGTTGGAATGTGGTGCTGCTCGATGCAGGCGTGGAAGCTGTTTCGATGCAGGAAGTAAAGAAAAAGGAAAAAACAATTATTGTAGTAGGAAATGAAGCCCACGGTGTTGATGCATCACTTACGGGCAACAATCGGCAAAAAGCAAGGATCGCTTCCCCGAGTGCAAGAAAAAACGTTGAAAGCTTAAATGCAGCCATTGCTACGTCTATTGCTCTATATGAATTTGCCGGCAAATAATTAGATGCAGAAGCAGATTAACTTATCATAAAAAAGGAGTGGAGTTATTGCTTCTGTTGCAACAATTTGATAACGTTGTTAAACCTTTCTTTCAAACTAACCCGGGGTCTTTATGCCAAGAGATAAAAAGCAGAAAAAGATCTTTGTTCTCGATACCTCTGTTCTTTTATACGACTACGATGCTGTTAAAAACTTCCAAAAAAATGATGTAGCCATACCCATCACTGTGCTCGAAGAACTCGACACCTTTAAAAAAGGCAATAACGTTATAAATCTGCATGCCCGCGAATTTATTCGTTATCTAGATAAGATTTCCGATCAAAATATGCTGCAGAATTGGATTCCCCTCAACGGGCAGACGCATGGCAAGCTGCGCGTGCTGCAGGATGAAGACAGCAGTACCGATGCCCAGAAAGTTTTTGGCAGTAACAAAAACGATCACCGTATTCTTAATGCTACCCTTAAGCTTATGGAGGAGGCCAAAAACAAGAAGGTGGTGCTGGTTTCAAAAGATATTAACTTGCGCATAAAAGCCCGCTCGCTTAATATCACAGCCGAAGATTACGAAACGGTGCGGGTAAAAAATGTGGATGACTTGTATAAAGGGTCAACCGAAGTGAAGTACGAGAGTGCCGATGTAATTAACAAGTTCTATGAGAAAGGACGCATTGAACCCGAAGAAATAATTGATGAAAAGCCAACAAGTAATCATTTTTTCATCTTAAAGAATCATTCCAGCTCGGCACTCGGCTATTTTAATCCGCGGTCGGGGTTTGTGGAGCCTGTGAATAAGGTAGCAGCCTCTGGGGTGAGCCCGCGCAACGCAGAGCAGACTTTTGCACTGCAGGCAATATTGAATCCTAATAATTTGCTGGTGACCATTACCGGCGCGGCGGGCACGGGAAAAACGCTTCTGGCTTTAGCCGGAGCTATAGAGCAGCGCCGCCAGTACCGGCAAGTGTACCTTGCACGACCCATTGTGCCGCTAAGTAATCGCGATCTTGGATACCTGCCCGGTGATGTGGATTCTAAAATTGATCCCTACATGCAGCCACTTTGGGATAATTTGTCATTCATAAAGAACCAGTATCCGCAGAACAGCAAACAGTACAATAAACTTGAAGAGATGGTGGAAACCCAGAAGCTGCGGATTATTCCGCTGGCATATATTCGAGGACGCAGCCTTTCAAACATCATTTTTATTATTGATGAAGCCCAAAATCTTACGCCACACGAGATAAAAACCATCATTACGCGGGCCGGCGAAGACACCAAGATTATTTTTACGGGTGATATATATCAAATTGATACCCCATATCTTGATACGCAGAGCAATGGACTCTCATACTTGGTAGATCGCATGCAGGGCAACGATTTATATGCGCACATCAACCTGCAGAAAGGAGAGCGTTCGGAACTGGCAAATGCGGCTAGTAAGCTCCTATAGTGCGTAGTTTTGTGAATCGGCCAGCACTTACTTATGGGCAATGGCATTGGCTGCAATCCAGCTGGTGGTCCACGCCGATTGGAAATTGTAACCGCCGGTAATGCCGTCGATATCGAGTACTTCGCCGGCAAACCAGAGCCCGGGCACTTTTTTGCTTTCCATAGTCCCAAAATTGACTTCATCCAGCGGGATACCGCCACACGTCACAAATTCTTCCTTGTAGGTAGTTTTGCCCTGAATGTAGTATGTACCATCGACCAACTGCTGGGTCAAATTATGGATGTCTTCATTGGAGAGTTCAGCCCAGCGGGTTGATGGGCTGATGTCAGCCAATTTCAATAACTTTTCCCACAGCCTGCTGGGTATTTCGGCGAACCAATTTTGCTTGTTTACCTGCTTTTTTGCATTGTCACCCCGTAGTTTCTTAAGCGCTGACTGAACCGATTTTTTGGTTTCGGGATATACCCAATTTACTTTAATATCGAACCGGTATTCTTTGTCGTGCAGGTAGCGTGCTGCCCACGACGAAGCCTTGAGCACGGCCGGACCGCTGAGCCCCCAGTGCGTAATGAGAACAGGTCCTGTATACTTATAGGAGCTATCTTTGATTTCAACGGAAGCCTCGGGTACTGATATTCCACTGAGCTCGCTAAAGATTTTTTCCCGAAAGTTAAAGGTAAAAAGTGAGGGCACAGGTTGCCGAAGCGAATGCCCCAGTTCGCGCAACCATTCATAGGCATTGGCCCGATTGTAGCCACCTGTGGCCACCAGCACGTAATCTGCTTTAATACGCTCTCCATCGCCAAGTTCAACCGTAAATGAGTTTTCTGCGCGGGGTATAATTTTTTCAGCCTTGGTTTTAGTGCGGATTTGCACACCGTGTTCTTTTGCTTCCTGTTTTAGGCAGTGGATAATGGTTTCAGAGTCGTCGGTGACGGGAAACATGCGTCCATCTTCCTCTGTTTTTACTTCAATACCGCGAGAGGTAAACCATCTGACCGTATCATTGGCATCAAACTGTTCGAAAGCCCAGCGTAATTCTTTTCCGCCTCGGGGATAGGCCTTGGACAGTACTTCATTATCGAAACAGTGATGTGTTACATTGCATCGACCACCGCCGGAAACCCGCACTTTGGAGAGCACATTTCGGCTTTTTTCAAGAATGGTTACTGATAAATCCGGATGTATGCGGGCAGCATTGACCGCTCCAAAAAAGCCGGCTGCACCGCCGCCGATGACGATTAAGTTTTTGCTCATAAAATTGTATTGAGTGTCATCCTGAATTTATTTCAGGATCTAAATTTTAATTTTCAGTTAGGCACTGAGATGCTGAAACGAGTCAGCATGACACAGAAACAAAAGAGGCTGATTCAAATCTCCACGAATTCGGACTGCACTTTTCGGCCAAAGAAAATTTCTGCATGGGCATCAAAATCTTCGGTGGAATCGGTGGTAAGAAATTGCTGGCTTCCGTGCTTTGAACACTTTTTATCTATTTCAGGATGGCGCTGGAGATAGTCGGCCAGGCTTTTAGCAACAATTTTACCTTGGCTCAGCACGGTTACTTCGTCCCCAGTGTATTCCTTTATTTTATTCATCAACAGTGGGAAGTGCGTGCAGGCCAGCAACAACACATCAATTTCGGGTGATTGTTCCATTATCGCATTGATAGACTGCTTCACAAAGTAGTCGGCACCGGGGCTGGTATGCTCGTTGTTTTCCACGAGCGGCACCCACATGGGGCAGGCTTCCTGGTAAATTTGCAGCCTGGGATATTGGTCGGCAATTTCCATTACGTACGATTCAGAACTCACCGTGCCGGGCGTGCCCAGAACACCTACATGGCCGGTATTGGTGTGCTGGCCAATGACTTCTGCCGTGGGTCGTATAACACCTAGCACTCTTCTGCTGGGATCAATTTTTGGTAAATCATTCTTTTGAATAGTGCGTAGTGCCTTGGCCGAGGCGGTGTTGCAGGCCAGAATTACTAAATGGCAATCACGGCTGAATAAATACTTAACGCACTCGAGCGTATAATGATAGATTGTTTCGAATGAGCGTGTACCATATGGAGCGCGCGCATTATCACCAAGGTAGAGATAATCATATTCCGGCAGCGTTTCTATAATATCACGCATGACGGTCAGCCCGCCAACGCCAGAATCAAAAATGCCGATGGGTGATTTTCTGCTGCCCATTTTAGTTTTAATTAAATTTATAATTCGAATGCAGAATCAGGAATCATAAAGAAAGCAGAGATAATCTCTAATTCCTAATTCTTGATTAATTGAGTCTGCGAGCCAGCACCACCGTTTCTTTAAACGTTCGGCTGCTGCCGCTGGCACTGTCGTAGGCTTCAAAAATAACAATATAAATGCCGATGCGATTGCGTTGACCGTTGTCTTTCAGTCCGTCCCAAATGAGTGACCCTTCAAAACCAGCCGGTTCGCCATCGGCCAGCTCGCGTATTAATCGCCCGTAACGGTCGTAAATGTGAACGTTAATCAGGTAGTCGGATTGATCGAGTCGGTAATTGATAAACAGACGGTCATCGGTACCGTCATCATCCGGAGAAAATGGATTGGGATTGAAGCTGATGCCAATTCTATCCTGCGATTGCTCGCCGCTTTCCTGATAAATGCTGTTCTCACTGTTTGGGGTGCCGCCCTGAATATTTGTACTTGAGCCCCAATTGGATTCATCGTTGCTGGGGCCGTATGGACTTATGCGTTCCAGCGCTATGCCGTCGGTATCGGCCAGGTTGGGATTGTGCCAGCTTTCGTCAAAAAACACTGAGTCGATTTCCGTGCCTTCGGTGCCGGTCAGATAAATGGCATCATCTGTTGAGGCTAAACTCAGGCTGCTGCGATCAACCCGCAAGAGAGTGTGCTCAAATTGATTTTCAAGCTCAAAGAATGCAGCGGTTTGGCTCTGCTCAAAGTTGAGCGCTTCATCGGCAAATATGAGTGCAGTGCCTTGAGCCGGTATAAATTTAGCATCGGTGCGGACCGGCACAATGGTTTGAACTTGGCCGTCTTCATCCGGTGCATTATGCAGGCTAATGCCCTCCAGCGATATGGCATAATCACGCGTGTTGCGCAACTCAATATATTCACTTTGGTCGGGGCGGTTGTCTTCATCATCACTCAGCGGATCAAATAGAATTTCGTTGATTACTACATCACCGGGCGTTAAAGGTTGAGCGACGGCTTGTTGTACCAAGCTAGTCGTGTTGCCGCGAACATCACTCAGGTTTTGAGCTGTTACGATCAGCTCTGAACCCGGCGAAACGTCTGCCGGCGTATTTAGGTAAATGACGTTGGCATTATTTGCGTCAAATTCATCAATTTCCAGAGGCTGCTCATTTAGAGTGAATTGAAGGTCCGGGGTAACACTAATAAATTCACTGAACCGCAGCTCAATATCGCCATTGGCAAAAATACGTGAATAGGTGATTTCAGGTGGCGTCTCATCAATTGCAAATGAGGTGTTTTCTTCGCCGGGCGTAGAGCCACTTTCGGCCGAACTCGTTGCAAAGTTTGAAGGATCGTTCGAAGCAGCTGCCGGATCTTTGCGCTCTGCTGATTTGCCGTCTATATTGCCCCCGAATTGGTCATTATAGAACAACGAATCTATGGTAGCACCCTCACTATTATGGATGTAGATAGCGTCTTCATCGTCATTCAATGATGGGAAATTGGAAAGGTAAACGCTATTGTTGAGCCCGTTGGCCAGCGTGGCATTGTCAGTGAGCACAAGAAACTCTCCGGCGCGGAGCTGTGTGCCGGGTTCTAGGGTTGCAGTTCCGCGGGCATCACCCAGCTTCCAGTTTGTGAGATCAAAGTTTTGATCAGTGGTATTATAAAGCTCAACGAATTCAGGGTCACCGGCACTCTCGCGCGTGTAAAGAAACTCATTGATGATTAGGTCGCCCGGTGCTGCTTCACTGAACGCCACAAAAGTAATTGATTGAGAGATTTTAGGTATGGAATTGCCGAAAATATCTTCCAGGTTTTGAACGGTGAAGGTGTATTGCAGTTCGGATTGAAGCGGCTGCGATAGAATGATTGTGACGGTATCTTGCACGGCCGAAATGAGCTGAATATTTCGCTCAGGCGAAAATTGGTAATTCCCTCGTTCAGTAGCGGTAGCGCCAGAAATTGCTTCAGAAAAAATAAGCTGCAGGCTCGTATTGTCTAATATCCGCAGGTTGTTCAATACAGGTGCCTGACGATCACTCTCAATTTCATTAGCGGATCCCGGACTGCCAAAACCGTTGGGTGATTCTCCAAAATTGGGTTTAGCAGGAGCCACTTGCACAGACCGCCGCTCGAGCGATACTTCATCGCCACCCCAAGCAGCGGTGTAACGGAGGGAGTCGAGTTGTTGCCCGTTGGCATCCCGCAGCACAATATCATCGCCGCTGTTGTTGAGCGAAGGAAATTGACTAGCCATGGCAACCAATGCGATATCAGGGTACTCTTTGAGCAGGGTTTGGTCACTCGAAATAACAGCGTAGCTACCCGGCGGCATTATAAATTGCTGGTCGGTAATGGTTCGGCGATTGCCGGTATTGTCGTTAATGGTCCAATTTTGTAAATCTAGCGACTTCGCAGAGGCATTGAAAAGTTCTACATACTCCGTTTGTCCCGAGGGCGGTTCGTACATAAATTCTGTAATGAAAATGTCCCCATCTTCTACTGCAGAGACCTCATAGTACGTGAAGCTGGTATCGCGGCTTCCCATCGTGTTATCAAATATATCACTGATTCCACTGACGGTTGCACGATAGCTCGTATTGTTTTGGAGCGGATTAGCGAGTGATACACGCACGGTGTCACCAGAAAGAGTGGCTGAATTAATACCAATGTCACCGGAGAGCGTGTAGTTTTCGGGATTCGTTGCGGGCAATCGCTGCACCTGCTCACTGAATACAAATTGCAGGGTGCTGGCATCTGTAATGGAAAAGCCGGAAAGATTTGGAGCTGCTTTATCCTCTTCTATCTGGTTTTTTTGACCGGGTGTTCCCAAACCGTTGGTAGCCTTCCCAAAATTTGGTTTCAGTGCTGGGGCTGTTGTTGTCCGCCGTTCAAGTGCTATTTCACTGCCGCCCCAAGATGCGCTGTAACGCAATGAATCAAGCAGCTGCCCGGTGGAGTCGCGCAACACGATATCATCGCCACTGTTATTGAGTGATGAAAACCGGTTGCCAACGGCAAGCAGTGGAGTTTCGGGATTCTCGTTAAGGAGTGTTTCATCCGGCGCGATGACAAGGTAACTTTTGGGCGGCAAAATGTACGACGTTTCAGTGATTATGCGTCTATTGCCTGTGTTATCATTAATGGTCCATTTATTTAAGTCATACGAAGCTGAGCTGGTATTCACGATCTCAATATATTCTGAGCTGCCCTCGGGTGGATCGTACATAAACTCATTGATGAACACGGCCCCGGAATCAACAGGAGAAACTTCATAGTAAGTAAACGAAGTATCGATCTGGGAGGCGGCGTTTCCGAAGATATCCTGCTGGTTTTGAATGGTAAGATCGTAATTTTTGGCATTTTGCAAAGCATCCGCCAACCTAATCGTTAAGCTATCATCGGCGGTTTGGCTAACTGACTGTATTATGATGCCGTTGCTTAACGTATAATTAGCGTTGTTTTCTGCTTGCTTTCTGGTAAGCGGTTCCGAAAAAGTAAGCTGCAGTTCTTGGTTGCCGGCGATAGTTAAACTCGTGAGCGCAGGTGGTGTAGTATCCGGGGTGATTGCATTCACTGAGCCCGGCGTGCCCTCTCCGTTGGGGGCATTCCCAAAATTTGGTTGTACCGGTTCAATATTGGTTGAACGCCGTTCCAGTGCCACGCCATTGCCACCCCAAGCTGCGCTATATTGCAATGAGTCCAGGCGCTGACCCGAGTCGTCACGCAGCACAATGTCATCGCTGCTGTTATTGAGGGAAGGAAACTGGCTGCCCATGGCAATGATTTTAATGCCGGGATGTTCTTCTTTTATGCTTTGGTCGGGCGCAATTACGACAAAACTGTCTGGAGGAAGAATAAATTGGCCGCTGCTTATTGCTGCCCGATTGCCGGTGCCGTCATTAAGGGTAAAGCCATTGAGGTCTATGGATTTTGACGATGCATTATATAACTCAACATATTCGGTGCTGCCTTCCGGGGGATTATACATGAATTCGTTGACGAAAATATCGCCTGAATCAGCCGGCGATACTTCATAGAAAGTAAAAGTGGTATCCTTGCTGCTCATAGCATTGCCAAAGATATCTTCCACGTTCGATACGCCTGCCGTATAGGAGGTGTTATTCTGCAGGTTTTCGGACAGGCTGACGCGAACAGTATCGGGTCCGGAAACAGAAACTGAAGCTATATTCAACCCGCCTGAAATTTGAAAGTTCGCCGTACTGGTCGCTGTTTCTGTATCAACTTGTTCATTGAAAATAAAGGCAAACTGCTGGTTATTTTCGATTATAAATGACTGGATGGCGGGCGGAGTAGTGTCGGGCGCAATGTCATTGGTTTGCCCCGGCGTGCCGATGCCATTGGGTGCATTACCGAAGTTGGCTGCAATAGGTTGTACCTGTGTGGTGCGACGTTCCAGCGCAACTTCGCTGCCGCCCCAGCCATCGGTATACTGCAGTGAATCCAGCCGCTGGCCTGTGCCATTACGAATTACGATATCATCTCCGCCATTGTTTAGTGACGGGAATTGATTGCCCATGGCTACGAGTGCAATTTCGGGAATGGTCTGCAGTAAAGTTTCATCCGGTGCAATCACCACATAACTATTGGGCGGAACAATAAATTGGGTTTGGGTGATAGCGCGTCGGTTTCCGGTGTTATCATTTAAGGTCCAGTTTTGCAGATCCAGTGATTTCTCAGAGGGGTTATACAATTCTACATATTCGGTTGAACCGGAGGGCGGATCATATACAAATTCGTTGATGAAGACGTCTCCCGAATCGGCGGATGAAATCTCATAATAGGTGAAGCTGGTATCCTGCCCGGCGATGCTATTTCCGAAAAGATCTTCGACTCCTGCCACGGAAGCGGTGTATGTGGTGTTATTTTGCAGGGGGTTGGTCAGGGTGATATCTACCGTGGCTGGTGCCGAAAAAGTGACATTGGCAACATCGGGGCCGCCATTTAAATGGTAGTTGTTCGCATTCTCTGCGGTTGCTTTCTCAAGCTGCTCGCTGAAAATAAATCGCAGTGATTGATTATTCCTGATAGAAAAGTCAATAAATTGGGGTGGAGTGGTATCGCCGGGTATCTCATTAATTGAGCCGGGCGTTCCGTATCCATTGGGTGCTTCTCCAAAGTTTGCCTGAATGGGAGCAACAGCCGTTGTGCGTCGCTCAAGGGCTAATCCGCTGCCGCCCCAACTGTCCCTATAACGCAATGAGTCAAGTCGTTGGCCGGTAGAGTCGCGCAGTACAATGTCATCGCCGCCGTTATTGAGCGAGGGGAAATCAGTGCCCATATCGACGAGTGCAATATCAGGATAGGACTGCAGCAGAATTTGATCCGGCGCAATTACAATAAAGCTATCGGGCGGCACTACAAACGTACTATTGGTGATTACCGCTTTATTACCGGTGTTATCATTAATGGTCCATCCATTCAGATCAAACGATTCACCTGTTGGATTTCGGAGTTCAATATATTCTGAGCTCCCGCTAGGCGGGTCGTACATAAACTCATTGATAAAAATATCACCGGAGTCAGCCGCGGTTATCTCAAAGTAGCTAAAAGAAGTATCGATGGAGCTTGCTGTATTGCCGAAAATATCTTGCTGGCTGGTGATATTCAGCTGGTAGGTTATTCCATTTTGCAGGGGT
>NNSL01000496.1 GCA_003123965.1 Balneolaceae bacterium SMO_bin1 | reverse complement strand
TAAACTAGTAATGGTTTAATAAATACCATATTTGTCAATAAAGTATATACATATTTAATGAATTTTAAACCAACCCAGTCTCTTTAGAAGTCTAGTATGAGCTATTGTTTCTGCATGGGATCGAATTACATTTTAGACTCTGCATGTTTTAACAAATTTACTTGCTTCTTTATACGAAGCTTTATTTTCTCGTATCCCCTCTTTTAGGGCTGCTATCGTAATATCAAGTCCAATTTTATTTCTTAATTTAAAGCAATCGCAATGGTTTTTAGCCGGACTATAAACCTGCACTTCAAGCCCATCTACTTTATGAGTTTCTATACCTTCGGTCAGGCTTTCCCAAAAAAGCCATAGGGCTTACCTTGGGTTTTCGGCCTGAATTATGAATCATAGAAACTCACAAAACACCCTATCTTTGCAGCTAAGCCAGATCAGATTTACGCCAGATAATTTAAATCTTTCTATAGAATACAGTACGCCCCAATAGGGCTATAGAAAAATTAGGTAGTGCTATTTATTCCCTTTTTCACTAGCGTTTTATTAGTCATAACTATGTAAACAAGGCATAGCAAGCTGCAATGAAGACTTTAGGCCTATCTGGTGTTGTTGGTTTACTGGTAGGGTCCGGTGTAATATACTGGCTTGAATTGGATGAGCCCGGAGGAATAGGGCTGGTTTTGCTTATTTGCATGAGTCTTACGGTTGGGATAGGGAATTTTATTTCAAAAACCAAAGACAATGAATCATAAAGCGTACACTCATATCTGCGTTCTAGATTGCACTCTTTACAATCACAGTATTGGTGGCAGGGTGTGTTGAAAGATCTTCTGATGAAGGCGAAAAAGCGGAACCTACATATCCCCAAAATGAAGCTTACGAGCAACAAGCACCTGATTCGTACATCGCAACCCGCGACTTTTTATTTAATGGGTTTTTTGAAAATGACGGACTGGGTGGTTACGGGTATCTGCTTTTCTCAAGCAGACCCATTGCAGAAACAGAAACTCGTTACCAGCGTGTGTGTAACGCTTTTACCAGCAGTATAAACCTAAACAGCGATTTCCCGGATTCGACAGCGTATCAACAGATTGTTACTTACTGGCCTCTTCAAAGCAAACCAAATTCAACATCAGAATTGGAGAGCTGCAGCTGGTTGGTAGATAACTACGACTACCCGAAAGCAGAAATCATTCTTTCTTACATCAGCATGAACCATGTGAATGGGCCAATATTAGTGGCTTGGCAAACCCCCTTCAACCCAGGTTCCATGGGCCGCGATTATTTAGTGTTTAATTTGTCTAATTTTGCAAATAATGACATTCACAGAGCTATTAGCGTATGGAAGGGCCAAACAATTAAGGGTCCCGAGGATTGGGAAGAGGGATTTTTATATGCACGAACCAAAGAAGAGCTCCGAAATTTTATTCAGCAATACGGGAATTCTATTTTTAGCATTGTAACCGGTGGTGGGTAGTGCGCAAAATCTGTAAGGTTTTATAGCATTAACAATACAATCATAATCACCTAGGCTTATTATGGACATGAAGAATGCAAGCAGGTCTTTTCGATTACTGGTGGACCCGTTGCAATTTTCGCGATAAAATTCATGAAAAAAGGAAGCTCAGGCTATAACTGTGAACCCAAGTATGTCGCCAATTTTTGCATGCCATATCGCCCCGCCCTGCTTTCAGCTTCAGCATTGTAGTTAGTATTGGTGTTTACATCGTAGGTGAAAATGTCTGCCTTTTCTTTGCTGCGAATAAATTCGATGCCTGCCACCTGAATATCATTATCTGCCAAAAAAGCCTCATACTTTTCTACAATTGGATGATTAAAATCACTCTTTATATGAAACTTCGGCTGACCGGGTGGTTGAGTCGCGTTTGCTGATTGCCCGTCGGCAGGACAGGCGGCATCATCTATCGCGCAGGCATCGGCTGGACAGAGCTCAAACCCCTCGGAGGTATCCACTTGTACAGCATAGAAGAATTCCCCACCAATAAATTCACAGCGGGTGATAATAGGTTCAGGCGCCTGTACATATTGCTGGATCAACGTAACTCCATCAACAGAAGGCTCAAATTCAGGGCTATCAATATATTCACGCAATGCTTCAACAGAATGGAATAATCGAACGCCCAGTCCCTTGCCGGCACGGTTGTGCTTCGTAATAAAGGAGTCTCCGTCGAACTCCTTTGCTGCATCTATTATTGCTTCTTTGCCTACGGTGGCAATTGTTTTTGGCGTCTTAATGTCGTGCTGATTTAATGCCATGTACTGCTTAACCTTACTGACTTCCAGCTCTATAGCTCGGCTGCCATTTATAACCGTGCGATCATGTCTCTCAAGCCACGATAAAACAGAATCGGTAAGTTCCGGCCCATATCGGTGCCCTCGTGTATGTGATGAGGCACTCATGCGGTTATAAAAAACTCCTTGTGGTGGTTCACACGTCAAGTCTAGCATGCCCTCATCCAAAAACCAATCTTTAAAAGGGAGCCCAAGTTCCTCTAACCGTGTCTTCAGCGGCTTAGTCCATTCTTCGTTTTCATGGATGATGTAAATTTTTCTGTCTTTCATTTTTACGAACGTTTGAACTTATTTTCCAGCAAAGTTTGGCTAGAAATCCATACCCAATAATATGAATAGGCATCAACATGGAATTAAGTAATATTGTTCGTCAACCCACTATAGAAAGCACTCCGCTTAAAAAGGAACCAAGTGAATACTTTAAATGGCACATTTTCAAATATTCTCCTTATCTCAGTTCCTGTAATAGAACACTCCTTTTCACGAGTATTTCACCAGCTATAATTCATCATATATATACCGGCTAATTCGCTTTATTATAGGTTTTCTCAAGATACGGAATGCCTTCTTTCATCCACTCTGGCGCTGGTTCTCCTTTTACGTAGTGATCGAACCACTGCTTCATGCGCACCTGAAAGTCTTTCTGGTTGGCTTCCCGGCCCAGGTGGTGCCCCTCATCGGGGTACGAAAGCAACACCACTTCTTTATCCATGCGGCGCGCCGCGTTATAAAACTCCAGCCCCTGCATCCAGTCTACCGCTCCATCATCCGTTCCGTGCAGAATCATGAAGGGTGTTTCAATATCGGGAACGTGGTACATGGGATTTTCGCGCTGGTAGGTTTCGCGGTGCGTCCAGGGCGTAACGCCGCGGCCCATACGAACTTGGCCAATCTCCATAATACCATGGTGATTGGTGCCAGTGCTGCCGTAAATATTATTATAGAAGCTGGTCAGGTTGGTTGGCGGGGCACCCGTCACTACCGTAGCAAACATATCGGTTTGGGTTAAAATAAAGGACGATTGATACCCGCCCCAGCTGTGCCCCTGTAGGCCAATGCGATCAGGATCAGCGTAGCCCAAGTCAATTACTTTTTGCGTAGCTGCAGTGATGCAATCGAGCGAACTAGTACCCGGCCGGCCGGTTTGGTATACGTTATCGGGCATCAACACCAAGTAGCCGTTACTGGCATAGGTTGACATATGCGGGCGATCGTCGTACACAGGCATGGAGTACTGGTGATGGCGGTCGGACATCTGCTCGTAAAAATAAACAATCATCGGATACTTTTTGTCCGGATCGTAATTGGCCGGCAGCGTAAGCGTGCCCTGCAGTTTAATTCCCCGGTCGTTTTCATATTCAACCAGCACGCGGCGGCCCCAGGCATACTCGCTTTGCTGCGGGTTGGCGTCGGTTATTTGCTGCAACTCACTAAAATCAGTTGTAGTATGATAGTAATCCGGAAACTCCTCAAAGGTCTCTCGCGTCATTATCACGCGGTCGGCATCTTCCGCTTTTTCCACCCCACCAAAGCTGGCATCGGCAAAGAGCAGCGGCTCGGGATCATCACCCATAGAAAGGCGATAAAAGCCATCTTTTTTTGTCCATTCACCAAAGGCGGTTAGCAGCAGTTCTTCAGATGTATCAATCCATTCTTGGTCTTCATCGAGGTTCTCATAGCGAAAAATAATCTGGTTTTCTTCACCGGCACCCTGGGTAATGTTCACTGCTTCGGAGCCATCCAGGGCCAGCATCCACAGGTCGTATTTATGGTTCACAATTACATGCTCTTTGTCTTCGGTCCAGCCCGCTACGCCATAAGTCGGGCTTTCGTGCGGATAGGGATGTTCCACATCAAGAAAGGTTACCGGCGCTGATCCCGAAATATTCGTTTTTTCGTCATTTTCCACATCGTACACCATCAACACCGTATCCTGCTCACTCACTTGTTGATACAGGTAATAGCGGCCATCAGGCGAATAGCCCATGGGGCGCTTTACTTTATCGGCAAACTTTGTTCGTTCGCCTGTTTCTATGTTTACACGGTAGAGATCGGCGGGCGAAACACCCCAGTTGATATCGCTGATATAGGGCTTTTCATTACGCCCTATCATGTATTCATTATGGCGTGAAAAATTCAGCTCACGCATATTTTCGTTCGTCAAACGAGCATATTGTTCACTTTCCGGTTGATACGAAGCCACCCACGTAAACCGGCGGTCGCCCGCGGCTTCCTGCTTTTGAACCGTTTGGATGCGGTCGTCTTTCCAGTGAAAAACATCTACGTTGGGAACGGTATCGCGGTCCATTTCGAGGTCCGGCTGCTGCTCGCGCATGCCGAAAAACACCGTATTGCCATACGTACTCCATGATAAGCTGCGGTTTTCACTGACAACCATTCCTTCAGGAAAGTTTTGCTCAGCTGCAGGATCAAAAAGATTTTTAGTTACACTACCATCCAAATCCTCAATCACCAGCAATTTGTTTGGCCGGTGGATCAGGCTGTCCACTTTAGGACCCTTCAGCACGGCAAGCTTTCGGCCTTTTGTATCCCACTGGGCTTGTCGTGCATCTCCATCATCCCAGGTCATCCCTGTATACATTACCGTGTCCGAATCCAGCGTTTGTATTCGCCCGTTTTCGAGGTTGCGTAAATAGAGTCCATTGCCGGTTTTGTCCTCGGCATCAACCAGGTAAGCCAACATATCACTGCGCTTGTTGAACGAATATTCAGAAACATTTCCAATGTTCATCAGCGACCCGTCTTGCAGATTGCGTAAAATAAGGTCTCGGCCGCGGGGCCCCTCGGATTCGGGATCTTCTTTTTCACGGCGCACCACCCAGTGTTTCCCATCTTCGGAAAAGGCCATGCTTCCGGCACGTTCCACACTGTATTTCTCGCCGCTCTCAAGGTTAAGCAGCCAAGCCGTTTCGAACACACGCTGGTTGCTCTCTTCCATTTTTTCGCGCGCTTCTTCACCGGGCTGGGTTGTATACGACACCCACTGGTTATCATTCGAAAATTCAGCATCGCCGCCAATCGAAATTTCGTATAATTCACTGCCAGACAACGATTTAACATATAACGTGTCGTCTCCATCATTGGGGCTTAAGGCGTAAGCCATCCAGGCGCCATCATTGGATAATTCTGTGCCTCTTATATGCGACCATTGCCCATAGTCATCAATCGACAACTTTTTTTCTTGGGCTGTGGCTGTTGCAGTGGCTATAAAAAGGAATAGAATAAACAGGTAGGATAATCGTAATTTGCGCATAGCAACCTCGAATTAAATTAAAAGTGTGCTCTCTTTAACACTCCTTGAAAAAGCCGACATAATCAAGGATGATAATGTTAAAAGATGTCAGTGAGAAGGAATTGAACTGCTATTTCTTACAAAAGGCATTAGGCTTGATTATTAACAGATCCTGAAATCAAACCAATATTTTCTTGGCGGGTGGTGGGCGTTTGTTTGCATTCCGTAAAAATCTCAACTTCTTCTAAGCTCCAAGCGCATAACACTACTTTTGAGGTATGACAGTTATTCAGTAGTTGCTCCATTTTTTATAATCACAAAAATTCAAATATGGCCCGGCTCTTAAATTTTTCTATCTAGGCCATATAGCTTATTTTTGTATTAAATGGTAGTTGTATGAAATAACGCACACTGCATGAATAACAGTGATAAGTCGCTACTTGATCAGTATGTGCCAATCACCGATTGGCTGAGAGACTATACGTTTTCCAATTTCAAAGACGATACGCGAGCCGGTCTAACCGTCGGAATTTTGCTTATTCCTCAAAGCATGGCGTACGCTCTCTTGGCCGGACTTCCTCCCGTATATGGGCTATACGCATCTATTATACCGCTTGCTGTTTATGCCGTTTTTGGCACATCCCGACAGTTGGCAATCGGTCCGGTTGCCATTATTTCCATTTTGGTAGCTTCAGGCGTAGGTGCTATGGCAGAGCCGGGATCGAGCCGCTATATCGGACTCGTTCTGGTTACGGCTTTTTCCGTTGGCGTAGTTCAGTTTTTGATGGGTACACTGCGGCTGGGTTTCTTGATGAACTTTATTTCTAAACCGGTAATTGGCGGCTTTACCTCAGCGGCGGCCTTTATCATAGGGTTTAGTCAGGCTGGTAATTTGCTGGGAATAGAAATTGAACGCAGCAAATACCTTGTTCAGGTAATACAAAACGTAATCGCCAATCTGGGCATGATTCATATGCCCACCATTTTGATCGGGGGAAGCTGCATCATATTCATTCTTCTGTTGAAATGGCGTTCCCCACAGCTACCGGCCGAACTCATGTGCGTAATTATTTCAATCTTCCTGGTTTGGCTTTTCGATTTAGGCGATACCGGAATTGCACTGGTGGGCAGCGTACAGGAAGGGCTTCCCGTCCCCGGCATCCCCAATTTTACGAACGTGCCATGGTGGAGTTTAGCCCCGGTTATATTTGCCATTGCTTTCCTAAGCTTTACGCAATCTATAGCATTAGCCAAGGCCATGGTACAGCGGAACCCAGATTATAAAGTTGATTCAAACCAAGAACTATTTAGCCTTGGGCTTGCAAATATGTTCGGTTCTATTTTTCAGGCCTACCCGGTTGCAGGCAGCTTTTCGCGAACAGCCGTAAATGATACAAATCGAGCAAAAACAAGCATTTCACTACTCGTTAGTGCCAGTCTGGTAGTGCTCGCCGTTCTGTTTTTAACCCCCCTTATTTACTATCTGCCCAAAGCTGTACTGGCAGCTATTATTATAACCGCGGTACCGGGATTGGTAGAAGTCAGCGAGGCGAAATTTTTATTCGGTATTCGCAAACGGGAATTTGCACTTATGCTCATCACGTTTATTGCAACACTTAGTCTGGGAATTCTCGAAGGCATCGGTATTGGGGTGATTATCTCACTTGGCATCGTGATTCACCGCAGTAGCTACCCTAATATTGTTATGCTCGGCCGCTTGCCAAACACCAATCACTATCGCGACCTGGAACGGCACCCAGAAGCCCTAACCCAAACAAATACCATTATTATACGCGTAGATGCATCACTATACTTTGCCAATATCCCCTATTTGAAAGAAAAGCTTGAAGAACTTGAAATCGAAAGCGGCAAAAAGCTTAATCAGGTAATTATTGATGCCATCGGCATCAATGAGGTGGACTCAAGCGCCCTGCATGCATTAAAGGAATTGGTTGATGAATACAAAAGCAGAAATATAGACGTTATTTTTACCGGGGTGAAAGGTCCGGTTCGAGATATGTTCAAGCAATCTGGACTTGAGGATGTTATTGGTCCCGAAAAATTTTACCTCGATATTCAGCGGGCAGTAGAAAGCCTGCAGCACGAGGGCGAAGAAGAATCTCATTTGGTTTAGCCGACGCATCCCAAAACAACTTCAGTAGCGCTGCATTAACTCTGCTTTTCATACTAAGGACCAAAACTATATTTTTTCTCGCATTTTCCTTATTTTCGAAGTTCAGTCGATATACATTATGATGATCACCAAAGAAGCTTATCTCGACAATTAAGTCTTCATAATTGCAGTAAAAACAATTACTTACTCTAAGTTTTGAATTCCATTTATCCTACATATGACGTTATTGTAGTTGGTGCCGGCCATGCGGGCAGTGAAGCTGCAGGCGCAGCTGCTGGTACCGGCGCTAAAACTCTACTTATTACAATGAACCTTGACGCTATTGCCAAGATGTCCTGCAATCCGGCAATGGGAGGTGTAGCCAAAGGTCAATTGGTACGAGAAATAGATGCTTTGGGTGGCCTCTCAGGTATTGTGGCAGATGAAAGCGCAGTTCAATTTCGCATGCTTAACACAAGCAAAGGTCCGGCTATGTGGAGCCCTCGATGTCAGAGTGACCGGGCACTATATTCCAAGAAAATGCGCGAGCAGCTCGAAAAGAAGAAAAATCTCTTTTTCCGTCAAGATAATGTCATTGACCTTATAACAGAAGACAATGGGAAACGAGTAACGGGCGTAAAAACACAGACCGGACAAGTCTTTCGGGCGCAATCAGTTGTGTTAACAACGGGCACGTTTGGTAATGGCCTGATCCATATTGGTGAAAACCAGTTTGGTGGGGGCAGATCCGGTGAACGTGCCTCCGTGGGTATATCAGCTGCATTAGAAAATCTGGGTTTTGAAGTCGGCCGACTCAAAACAGGTACCCCACCGCGTATCGATGGCCGCTCCGTTGACTACGATAAGCTTGAAATTCAATATGGCGACGATAATCCCAGTCCGTTCTCTTTTTTGACAAAAGACAACGACTTACCCTCCAAAGAAGAGCAGCTTACCTGCTGGATCGGCTATACAAATCAAGAAGTGCATGACACGTTGCGCTCAGGCTTTGATCGAAGCCCCATGTTTAATGGTCGCATTCAATCTGTAGGCCCCCGCTATTGCCCAAGTATTGAAGACAAAATCGACCGTTTTTCTGATAAGGACGAACACCAACTGTTTTTAGAACCTGAAGGTTGGAACACCTACGAAATGTACTTAAATGGGTTTTCTACTTCATTGCCCGAAGATGTACAATACAAAGCACTGCAAACCATTCCTGGATTTGAAGATGTCGTGATGCTCCGCCCTGGCTATGCCATAGAATATGATTATTTCCCACCCTACCAAATAAAGCGGAGCATGGAAACCAAAACGGTTGAAGGTCTGTTCTTTGCCGGCCAGATCAACGGAACTACTGGCTACGAAGAAGCTGGCTGCCAAGGACTTATGGCCGGAATAAATGCTTCTCGTTTCGTGAATGGCGAAAAACCCTTTATCCTAAAACGTTCTGAAGCCTATATCGGAGTTCTAATTGACGATCTCATCACAAAAGGTACCGAAGAACCATACCGAATGTTCACTTCGCGCGCAGAACATCGCATTTTACTACGGCAAGATAATGCCGATTTAAGACTGACAGAACTTGGTCATAAAATTGGTCTTGCCTCAGACAATCGGCTCGAAAAAATGGAAACAAAGAAAAAAGCTATTGATGAACTGCACGATTTATTAGCCGATTATACCGTCTACCCTGAAAAAATGGACCCAATGATGAAAGAGCAAGAAACATCCACCCTTTCTCAACCGGTAAAGGCTAAAACACTAATTCCTCGACCTCAGCTTTCCATTTACAACCTCTTTGATGCGGACCCCGAACTAAGGGAAAAAGCCCATCAAATTACCAATGACGACAAAGTTTTTGAACAAGTTGAGATTCAGATTAAATACGCCGGCTATATTGAAAAAGAATTTGAGATGGTTGAAGAAATGCGCGAAAAAGAAGAGATGGCCATCCCGGAAAAGCTGAATTTCGACAAGATCAACAGCCTCTCCTCAGAAGGCCAAGAGAAACTTGACCACGTGCGCCCCGAAACCATTGGCCAGGCCAGCAGAATAAGCGGCGTATCTGCAAGCGACATAGCCGTTCTGATGGTCTATTTAAAGAACTAACTATTTGTTTCACGTGAAACATAAAATTCACCAAACCGCTGTTCCACGTGAAACATTTGAGCAAGTCGATGTCTTGTTGAAGGCTAATGCCTCTTTAATTTCTACCTACATTGACCAATTATTGTGGTGGAATAAGCGAATAAATCTTATCAGTCGCGATGTTCCACGTGAAACAGTTGAGAAACACGTACGGCATTCGCTGCTTGTAAGCCAGCTACCTGCATTTGAATCTTCTAATTTAATTGTGGATGCCGGTAGCGGTGGTGGATTACCCGGCATACCTTTAGCATGCTGTTTTCCCAAAATATCGTTTATTATCAATGATATTGTTTCCAAAAAGGTAATGGCTACAAAGCAAATATCACGGAAAACAGGACTTAAAAACGTTCAGTTTTCAGATAGTTCGATTGAAAATATTACCCTTGAAGAGCCGTTCCTCTTGATAACAAAACATGCCTTTAAGATTAACCAACTCTATAAAATGGTTTGCCAAAAACCGTGGACTAGTATCATCATGTATAAAGGATTATCTTATCAGAACGAACTGCAGGGTATTAGTACACCATTGTCTATTCAGCAATATGATCTGTCTAGCGATACTAAAGATAACTTTTATGACGGCAAGGCCTTACTGGTGATTAAAAAGTTTGACTGATACTTGCCCGGTTTAGACAGCTGTAACTCTCCTTCCTATCAGTTATATTCTGTTTTCACTTCACCAATTTTAATTAGATGCTAACTGCATGAACAGTTCAGAACGGCGCTTAAAATTAATTTTGATGCTACAGCAATCCAATAAACGATTGACTGTCAATGACATAGCCGAGAAATTCAATATCAGCAGGCGAACGGTATTCAGAGATTTTAATGCGCTTTCTGAATTAAATGTGCCCGTAACCTGGGACGAATATAAAGGGTACAGCATTATGCGCGGGTACAAAATCCCACCATTGATGTTTACCACTAAAGAGCTTGCAACAATTATGGTAGGGCTCAACTTTGTAAAATCACAAGTTGATAAAACACTTGTAGAAGACGCAGAAGGTGTTGAGCTCAAAATAAAAGAGGTGCTTCCCGATGATTTAAAAGAGTTTATGGAGTCACTAGACGAGCGAACCGTTGTAGATCCATACCTGCACTACGGCCCGGAAAAAATGGACGGAGGAAACTGGTATCAAATCAGCAATGCAATTTCTGAAAACCGAACCATTACTTTTCAATATCGAAGCCGTTCAGATAATGAAATTACCAATCGAAAAATTGACCCATACTTAATTGTTTTTTACCGGGACCATTGGAATGTAATTGGATATTCTCATAAACGAGAAGCCGTTCGCAACTTTGTTCTTGATCGTATGGCGAATATTGAGATTTTAGACCAAAACTTTGTGCCTTATGGCAAGATTGACCCAGAAAGCCTTATTTTCCGATCTGAGAAGACTTCCCCCAAAATAGAGGTATATGTACACACATCCGCTTTTCGTCGATTTGAGGCCAATCTACCGGCTAAAATATTTAAGAAAGAATCTAAAAATTCTAATTTATTTTATGTGGCTTTCAAATTCGACAATTTAGATTTCATTAACGAATGGTTACTGCAATTTCCCAGGAAGGTTGAAATCATAGGTCCCAAAAAATTATTGAAAAAACGTAACTCCTTGCTAAAAGAAATGCTTAATAAAAGCGAATAGTAATAGGCCAAATATTTTAGAACATGAGAAATCGATCAGTAGCAATTATCGGAACGGGAAATGTCGGCACTGCCGCTGCGTATGCTATATTTAATCAAAAATTAGCAAATGAAATACTTCTTATAGACAAAGACAAAAGCCGGGCTAAAGGTGAAGCTTTAGATTTAATGCATGGACAGATGCTCGTGGGAAACATCGCCGTTGAAGCTGGTGATTACAAAGATTTAAAAGATATGCAAACTATTATTATTGCTGCTGGAACCAGTCAGAGTTCTTCCTCAGATAACAGACTCAGTCTGCTTAACAGTAACATTGCAATTTTTCGTGAGATCATTGCGAAAATTGACGAGCATTGCCCAGACGCAACTGTAATTATTGCTACCAATCCGGTTGATATTTTAACTTACGCAACGCAGAAACTAAGCAAACGTCCAGCCGAGCGCATCATAGGTACAGGTACATTGCTGGATACCGCCCGGTTTAGAGCTTTACTTGGAAAACACTATAACGTCGATCCTCGGTCGGTACACGCTTATATTTTAGGTGAACATGGTGATTCTGAGGTCCCCATTTGGAGCCAAGCCAGTATTGGCGGTAAGCCGATAAAAAATAAGACTGTGCTGGGCAAACAATTCAACCAAGAACAAATGCAGTCATTGTTTGAACATACAAAGAATGCAGCTTATGAAATTATAGACTTGAAAGGACACACAGACACTGCTATCGGAATCGTGATTGCTCGAATAATTCGTGCCATATTTGAGAACAGCAGAAGTATTATGCCATTAAGTGTTGATACAAATGGAAGTTACGGCATTGATGATATTTGTTTGAGCTTACCCTGCTCGGTCGGAGCAGCAGGAATTGAAGGACACGTGCTTCCGGATATTACAGATAAGGAGAAGGATCTAATACGCCATTCTGCTTCTATACTCAAAGAAAGAGTTGAAGAGCTAAATATACTGTCTAATTAAAAAGGAGAGACCGGCAAGTCCAGTCTCTCCTTTTCTTTATTGAAAAATGAACCAGTGTTACACTGTGTCGTCTTCTTCCTCATTAACCACACGAGTAATAGCGGCAATTTGCTGATCACCGTCCAGGCGCATAATGCGAACTCCCTGGGTATTTCGTCCCATCGTTCGAATTCCTCCGCAATTCATGCGAATTACTTTGCCCCCTTCGGTGATAACCATTAAATCATCCTTGTCTGAAACTTCTTTCAGCGCAATGAGTTCTCCGGTTTTCTTGGTCACCTTAAGTGTGATGACACCTTTGCCGCCACGGCTTTGTTCACGGTAATCCTCTACGAGTGAACGCTTTCCGTAACCGCGTTCTGAAATGGCCAGCACGGTCGCTTCGTGGGTATTTTTAATCACTACCATATCGACAAGCTCGTTATCTTTGCCAAGCTCCATGCCTTTTACTCCCGAAGTGTTACGGCCCATATCCCTTGCCTCCTCTTCGTGGAATCGGATAGCGCGGCCTTTTCTGTTGGCCAGTATTACCGTACTGTCTCCGTCGGTAAGCGAGGCACCAAGTAGGGAATCACCCTCATTAATGTTGATACCAATGATACCATTGCTCCGAGGACGACTGTACGCTTCCAGGCTGGTTTTCTTAACCTTGCCTTCTTTCGTAGCCATAATAATAGAATGATCATTGATGTAATCTTCATCATCCAAAGTTTTAACCGGCACAAATGTTTTTATTGAATCATCTTTATCGATTTCAATAAGGTTTACAATTGCTCTACCCCGTGAAAGCCGAGACCCTTCTGGAATTTCGTACACTTTAAGCCAGTAGCACTGCCCTTTTTCTGTGAAGAATAAAATATAATTATGATTTGTAGCCACAAACAAGTGTTCTACATATTCTTCATCTTTAGTGGTTGTGCCTTTCATACCCTTGCCACCGCGCCGTTGGCGACGATAACCGCTTACGGGCATTCGTTTGATGTATCCTTTATTAGAAATAGTAACCACTACATCTTCATCAGCAATCATGTCTTCAACACTGAAATCGTCGGCGGAATGGATTACTTCTGTTCTGCGATTGTCGCCATACCGGTCGCGAATTTCTTCGAGCTCATCACGAATAATATTTGTCTGACGATCACGATTAGAAAGGATATCGCGGAAATCGGCAATTTTATCGACAATTTCTCCGTACTCAAGATCAATTTTATCACGCTCAAGCCCTGTAAGCTTTTGCAAGCGCATATCCAGAATGGCTTTGGCCTGCAGATCTGTTAACGCAAACTGACTGCGGAGTGCCTTATTAGCCTCTTGCGGACTGTCGGAAGCACGAATGGTTTTTATAACTTCATCAAGATTATCGAGAGCAATTTTAAGCCCTTCTAAAATATGGGCCCGTGCTTCGGCCTGATCCAGGTCATAAATTGTACGACGTATAATAACTTCAACGCGATGTTCTACCCAGTGATAGATCAACTCTTTGAGCGACATCACTTTAGGCCGCCCCTGTACGAGCGCCAGACTAATCACACCAAATGTTTGCTGCATCTGAGTCCACTTATACAGCTGGTTGAGCACTATTCCAGGATTAGCATTGCGCTTCAGAATCACAACAATGCGCATGCCTTCACGATCCGATTCATCACGGATTTCCGAAATTTCATCGATCTTTTCATCACGCGTGAGCTTCGCAATCTTTTCAATCAGCGTGGTTTTGTTTACTTGATAAGGAATTTCGGTAATAACAATCTGCTCACGATTGCCACGTATTTCCTCAACACTTGCCCGAGCACGCATGGTAATTTTACCCCGGCCGGTTTCGTATGCTTCTTTTACTCCATCATATCCGTAAATGATACCACCCGTTGGGAAATCCGGCGCGGTAATGTGCTCCATCAAATCTTTAACTTCCAGATCGGGATCGTCTAGATAAGCAACAATGCCATTGATCACTTCAGTTAAATTGTGGGGGGCCATATTGGTGGCCATACCAACCGCAATTCCCGATGCTCCGTTGATAAGCAAGTTTGGCAACATGCTCGGAAGCACCGTGGGCTCCTGCAGGGTATCATCAAAATTGGTTTGATAATCTACCGTTTCTTTATTGAGGTCGGTGAGCATTTCTTCGGCAATGCGCTCCATGCGAACCTCTGTATAACGCATGGCCGCGGCTGAATCCCCATCAATAGAGCCAAAGTTACCCTGACCATCTACCAGCGGGTAACGCAGTGAAAAGTCCTGCACCATTCGCACAATGGAATCGTACACCGCTGAGTCGCCGTGCGGGTGATACTTACCCAGCACCTCACCAACAATACGAGCACTTTTTTTGTAATTCCGATTATGCAGCATCCCCAAATCGCTCATGCCATAAAGGATACGGCGGTGCACCGGCTTTAAGCCATCCCGAACATCGGGCAGTGCACGAGATACAATAACCGACATCGAATAGTCGATGTAGGCCGACTGCATCTCA
>NNSL01000467.1 GCA_003123965.1 Balneolaceae bacterium SMO_bin1 | reverse complement strand
AAAATATCGTCGGTAATTTCCTGTAAGTCCTGCTGCAGGCTGGTCCCAATAAATTGCGACGGCGGTGCGGACTTGGTATTAGCAGCCTGATTTTGAATTACCGTAGTTTGGTAATTTTGAAGCAGTGCAGCCCAAGAGGCATCCGAAAGGCCAATATCAACCGTATTTCGTGTTTGTATGTAGTTAAGGCTGTCTTTGCGCGACTGTGTATCGCTTGTATTGCCATTTTGCTGCCATTGCTGATAGGCCTGAAGAACAGGGTCTAAGTTTTCAAATAAGGAGTCTATTTTGGCTTCCGTTTCAATCTGGCCTTCATTGTCACGGTAAAAGATCGGGGCCGTATTTTCTCGGATTGCCTCTTTTTCTTCGGCAATTTCCTCATCTGTTTTTTGTACCGCAAAGGTAAACGGGGCTGTTAAGTCATCATTTTTCCAGGGTTCGCCAATGGTGTAATCTGGCTTTTCATTAAATGACGATTGCGGAATAGACAAGCACAAGATAGCCAGAAAACCGAATATGATAAGAGCACGAATGTATTTATTGTTGGGGAATGACGACTCCTGCTCTTGCCGTTTTTTCTTCTCCCCAATAATTGGGGCACTGGCAAACTTTTTTTGACCTAATCCCAATTTTTCAAGAAAACTCATAAAACGGGCGCTAATTGATAACTGCGTTTCTGAAAAACCATGACAACTTTATGTTACAACTTTTTGAGACCAATCCCTATTATACGAAATAAAACAATAAGCTAAATAAAATAGCTCAATCCCCGTTCAGGTCCACCAAACCGAGGAATGTAGATTCATCTAGAATTGGAATACCCAGTTGCTGGGCTTTATCATACTTGCTGCCGGGGCTGTCTCCGGCCAATAGATAATCGGTGTTACTACTGACTGATGAGGTGACTTTGCCGCCGTGTTTTTCAATAATTTCGGTTGCTTCTTTTCGGGTAAAGGAGGGAAGGCTGCCGGTTAGTACAAATGTTTTACCACTCAATTTTTGAGAAGCTTCTTCACGTTTTTCGCTTTGCAGGTTAAGCCCTTGGGCTTTCAACCGTTCAATAATCTCATGATTTTTTCATTGTTGAAAAAAGCCACTACCGATTCAGCTATTTTTGGTCCAATAGCATCAATGGCTGTTATTTCTTCTTCCGTGGCATCCATCAGAGCTTCAATATTTTCAAATGCGGCAGCTAAATCGCGGGCAACTGTTTTGCCCACAAAACGGATCCCAAGCCCGTGAATTACCCGATCGAGCGGCTGCTGCTTACTGGCCTCGATGGCATCGAGCAGGTTCTGGGCGCTCTTATCAGCCATGCGTTCTAAATCAAGCAAGTCTTCTTTTTCCAAATCGTACAGATCAGCGTAATTAGTAACCAGGTCCTCAGTTACCAATTGATCTACCACGGCTTCGCCCAGGCCTTCAATATCCATGGCATCGCGTGACGCAAAGTGCTCAATACGATTCCGAATTTGGGGCGGGCATGTTTGATTTACACACCGCCAGGCCACTTCATCGCCAAGCTTTACCAGCTTTTCGCCGCATGCCGGGCATTGTTCGGGCATTTCAAATGGTGCCGGTCGGTCTTCCCGGTCGGGGTTTACAACACTGAGCACCTGCGGTATTATTTCGCCCGCTTTTTCGATCATAACTTTATCGCCTGGCCGAATATCTTTACGATGAATTTCATCTTCGTTGTGCAGAGAGGCTCTCTTCACGGTGGTTCCGGCCAGTTCAACGGGTTTTAGTTCAGCTACCGGGGTAATTTTACCGAGGCGCCCCACCTGCAGTGTAATGGATTCAATAACGGTTTGCGCCTGCTCGGCTTCAAACTTATAGGCAATGGCCCAGCGGGGAAATTTTGAGGTATGGCCGAGTTCCTCACGATATTTATCCTCATTAACTTTAACAACCACTCCGTCGGTTTCAAAGTCCAGCTGGTGGCGCAAGTCTTTAAAATCTTCAATTATCTGGTGCACTTCACTAATATTCGAGCAGTGGGCGTTATGGTCACAGACAGGCAGGCCGTAAGCGTTAAGCAGGTCCATCTTCTTTTGCTGGGTAAGATGATCTTGCTCTTCAACAAGCAGGTCAAAGCAGAACAGCCGAATGGGGCGCCGGGCAACCTCACGTGGGTCTTGCATTTTAAGTGAACCGGCGGTAGAGTTGCGCGGGTTGGCAAAAGCAGATAGTCCCTGCTCTTCGCGATGCTCGTTGAGCCGCATAAACGCCTCACGCTCCATATAGGCTTCTGCCCGCACTTCTACTACGGATGGTGGGTCGCCCTTCAGGGTGAGCGGTACGTCACGAATGGTTTTAACGTTGCGGGTGATGTCGTCACCTTGATTGCCATCACCACGTGTGGCGGCCAGGGCCAGGATGCCGTCTTCGTAGCGCAGCCGTATAGAAGCACCATCAAACTTAAGTTCGGCAAAATAGGTGTAATTTTCATGACCGAGTCCTTCTCGCACCCGCCGATCGAAATCATCAAGTTCTTCTTCATTATACGTATTATCAAGGCTGAGCAGCGCAATGGGATGGTCTACCGTATCAAAATCGCTGCTGGGTTCCCCGCCAACCCTCTGAGTGGGCGAATCAGTAGCGTCCAAGTCATATTCGGATTCTAGATGTTCCAGCTCTTTCAGCCGCTCATCAAACTCTTTGTCGGAAATAAATGGGGCCGCTTCTTGGTAATAGGCTTCATTTGCTTTTTCAAGTAGTTCGCGAAGTTCTTTTGCGCGCTTTTTTGCGCTTTGTTTATCCATAAAAATGTAAATATGAATGATGTACGATTAGCTAACTCTATAAAGCAGTATTGAATTAGTGCCATTCCGGGTGATCTTCAATCACCGCACGACTTATTTCTACCTGCCCCGATTCTTCGTTAAAATACTGCTCATAGAAATTTTGTATTTCGTGTCCATTAAACAAAAGCTGCAGCCGATCGTATTGATTTACAGCCCGTACATGAAGGTCGTTGACAAAATTAAATCGGATAGAATCTCCCTGCTGCACCCAATAGGGGTTTCGTTGATCCATAATGTCGGTATAAACGCGCAGCGGCTCCAGCTTGCCGTTGGCAGCAACAATGGTCAACGATAAGGTGTCAGGCAGGCCTTGACCTCCCGTGTATTGGCCGGTATTGGCAGCCGGCTGGTTTGCCCCACGCTGGCTTATCAGTGCCTGCCGAAGAGAATCGGAGGGCGTAGTGGGTTGTTCTACATCCTCGCTGCTGGACTGATTTGTTTGATCTTCGGTTTCAGCATAATAGAGGCTGTAAATAATAAATCCGCCAGCTAACAATGCTATGGCAACAAGCAGAATAAGGAGCCCTGTTCGTATTGGAGAGCTGGACGAGGATGTTTTGGCGCGAAGTCCTACACTTACCCAGTCTAGGTTTTCGGGGGATGGGCCGGGAGCAGGCTTAACGGGTGATGAAGAAGTAGATCTTGAAGGTCTTGAGGTTTTTGGAGGCGCTTTTTTAGGCTCAGATGGTTTTGAATCTTCGTTATCTTCGTCCTTTTTCTTTGATTTTGCCTTGCTGTTTGCGGTAATATCAGGTTCGTTCTGGATGATCCCGCCATCATATGTTCCCTGCTCCACCTTGTCGAGCGCAGCAACAATGCGTTCTTCTTTAATGCCTATAGCTTTTGCATAGCTGCGAATGTAGCTGCGAGTATACGTAGTGTTATTTTCAAGCTGTTCGAGTATCGAGTCATCCTCGATGGAGGCGATGATATGGGTGGGTATGCGGGTTGATTTTTTTACATCATCAATACTCAATCCCCGCTTTTCACGAATTTGGGCTAAATCATTTCCAAGAGAAGACATCGGTTCAGGCTAAATTAATGTCTGTAGTGCTCAGCATGCTATTACCATTTAAATTATTGGCTACAATAGGTTAATCTAATGAATTGCTGCTCCTGAAAAAAGGAAAATTCTGTAAGGAATAGAAGCGGTTGGGGTCTACTTATAAAGCGCAGGTATCATGAATAATATAAAAACCTTCATATCAGACATTCAGCAGGGGATTGCCCACCTGATGTTTCCCAATGTGTGCCTGTGCTGTGGAGAAGAACCGCTGATGGGCGATCGGCATATCTGTACTTTTTGCCTCGAAAAGCGGTTCGAAGATGCCAATCCCGGTGATGCCCGCAGCTCGAGCGGCGTAATTTTACCAGACGGTGTTAACTTTCAGCAGGCACTATGGCAATTTGATAAAGGAGGCCATCTGCAGAATCTAATGCATCAACTCAAGTATGAGCGTTTAATTTCGGTTGGCCGGCAACTGGGGGCTGCGCTTGCCCGCCGTGTCAGCCGAAATCCTGCCATCAAAAGCGTTCTCAAAAATACAGATCCTATTTTGGTGCCGGTACCGCTGCATTACCTCAAATTCAGGTCGCGGGGCTTTAACCAGGCATTTCATATAGCACGGGGCATTGCGCAGGTACTTGATATTCCCATCTGCCCGGTTGATGCGGTGGTGCGCAAGCGATTTACGAAAAGCCAGACGGGATTCTCCCTTGAGCAGCGAATCGAAAATATGGAAAATGCATTTCAGGTAAAGACAGCTGAAGCGATATGCAATAAAACGGTAGTGATTGTGGACGATGTTTTTACCACCGGCGCCACCTCGTTTGAACTTGCAGGTACCCTCAAAGAAGCCGGCGCGCCCTCCCTAATGATTTGGACCATCGCTCAGGCTTAACTATAGCAGGCTGGAAGGTATCTCTTAATGAATTTCTGCAGAAAGTAACCTATTTTTGGTCTTATGTTTGACAGAGATAAAAAAGCGACCATTATTTTCTTGAAACCGACCTGGGAATTGTTACCCGGACCGGAAATTGGTTTCATACCAATAGCGAGCAACTGGAGGAATTTGCTCCGGGCCTGCTGGAGGAAGTCACACTTAAAGATCTCATACAAAAAGCCGAAGCCTGGGTCAAAAGCGCTGATAGCCTTGCGCTCATTCTGCTATATGCGCTCTTGGTATCTGCCAACCCGTGGCTTGCAGCCAGCATTGCGCTGCTTTTTCACTGGTTCTGGTATCATTTTAAAAGCGGATTTGTGATCCGTGGTGCGGCACCGTTTCTGCAATTTATTAACAGCGATGCATTTCTTTTTGTAATCGCATTTGTAACGTTGAGCTATCTTGGATTCCTGGGGGCGTATCTGGCTACCGGTATCGGTGTGCTGTACTTTTTTATCATGAAGCCGGGGTTCTTGCGCACAGGCTGGGATACTATAAAGCAAACCGGCGAAAATGAATTAACAGCAAACGATAAAGTGCTCAAAATGATTATCACCAAGCAGGCAATTTACCATAACGTTGCACCGGCAAAGGTGCAGCAAATGGAAGAACGCCTGAAGGAAGTAGCGCTAAACCGAAAAAAAGGAGACAGCTGATTTGCAGACCACAAACATTTTTGTAGCACGTCACGGCGAAACCGAATACAACCGAACACATCGCATACAGGGCCGTGGTATTAATGAGCCGCTGAATGAAACCGGGCGGCAGCAGGCAAAGGCCATCGCAGAAAAGCTTAAGGAGGCCAACGTTCGCCATGTGTTTTCCAGCAGCTTGAAGCGATCGATACAGACCGCTGATATTGTAGCCAGTCAGTTGCAGCTGAGCGTAGAGTCGCACCCGGAGCTGGACGAAATGAATTTTGGTGTAATTGAAGGCCAGCCCATTGATGAAATCCGCGATGATCTTAAGCGTTTGCATAATGCTTGGAGCGGCGGCAATACGGCTTTTGCATTAGAGAACGGTGAAAGCCCTGAAACAGTGCTTGGCCGGGTAAAGAGCCGTACAGATGCCTTGATTGAAAAACACCAGGGCGAAAATATGCTGTTGGTGTTGCATGGCCGGTTAATCCGCATATTGTTGTCGCACTGGCTTGGTTATGGGCTGCAGAAAATGCACCAGATTGAGCATCAGAATGGAGCATTGAATCATCTGAGGTTAAATGGAGACGACACCTTTGAGCCTGTATTTTTAAACGGAACAGATCATTTATAGCCTGAAGAATAGGGGCCTGCAATGATTTAAGCAGCAGGCATTATCTTAAAAATAATCTGCTAGACGGCAACTAACTCTTACAAACATCAAACAAATAAAAGGAAATGAGCGAAAAAGTACGCCGCATGTTTGCGGATATCGCCGATGATTATGATCGTATAAATACCATATTATCGTTTGGCGTGCACCACGGGTGGCGAACCAAAACGGTACAGCTGAGCGGTGCCCAAAAAGGCGATCGCGTGCTCGATTGTGCCACCGGTACCGGAGATTTGGCTATTGAGTTTAAGAAAAAAGTGGGTGAAGATGGCTATGTTCTCGGCACTGATTTTTGCAAGGAGATGATTGCCCATGCCCCGGCCAAGGCGCGTGATGAAAACTTGAGCGTCGATTTTGAAGTGGCTGATGCCATGGACCTGCCATACGATGACGACGAGTTTACCATTTCGAGCATCGCTTTTGGCATTCGCAATGTGGACGACCCCGTACAATCGCTGCAAGAAATGGCGCGTGTGGTAGAGCCGGGCGGCCGCGTGGTGGTGCTGGAATTCGGTCAGCCGAAAGGGTTGATGAAGTACCCATATGAGCTCTACAGTCAGCACATTATGCCGGCCATTGGGGGATGGATTAGCGGCAATCGTGAGGCTTATACCTACCTGCCTAAAACGAGTGCGCGTTTCCCCGCGGGCGATGATTTTTTGGCTCTTATGGACGAAGCAGGATGTTTTTCAAGACACGAGGCCCACAAGCTTACGGGAGGCATTGCATACATTTATGTGGGCACCGTACAATAAAAAATGTATATTAGAATCAATTTTATAACAGATAAAACTATTTCTCATGTCAGTTTTGGATATTGAAGCTATTAAAAATGTTCTTCCTCATCGCTATCCGTTTTTGTTGGTTGATCGGGTGGTGGAGATGGACGAAAACCGTATTCTCACCCTTAAAAATGTAACAGTCAACGAAGAGTTCTTTAACGGCCATTTTCCCGGGGCGGCCGCTTATGCCCGGCGTGTTGCAGGTAGAGGCCATGGCACAATCGGGCTGTATTTTGCTTACCGAAATGCATATTGACGAGCCCGACGATAAGCTGATTGTTTTTACAAGCATCCGCCAGGCTAAATTTCGCAAATCGGTAGAACCGGGCGACCAGCTGATGATGGAAGTATTTTTGACTAGCCGCCGCCGTAATTTCACGGTGATGGAAGGCAAAGCCCGCGTTGACGGCGAAGTAGTTTGTGAGCTTGAAGCGACCTCTGCAATTGTTCCAAAAGAAAATCAATGAGTACACAATCTTCTTCCAGTCGGCCTGCAAAAGTTACCACCCAAACCGTTGTTGATATGAAACGGGAGGGCGAAAAAATTAGCATGCTCACCGCTTATGATTACACCATGGCCAGGATTATCGACCAAGCGGGCATTGATGTGATTTTAGTGGGCGACTCGGCCGGCAACGTCATGGCCGGGTATGAAACCACCGTGCCGATGACGCTGGAGCACATGATTTATCACACCGCCTGTGTTGTTCGGGGCGTTGAAAAAGCACTTGTTATTGCTGATATGCCGTTTATGAGCTACCAGGTAACACCCAAAGAAGCCCTGCGAAGCGCCGGCCGCATGATGAAAGAAGCAGGGGCCCACGGCGTTAAGCTAGAAGGTGGAAAGGCGGTGGTGAAAACCGTAAAAAAGATTGTAAATGCCGGCATCCCGGTAATGGGTCATCTCGGGCTCACCCCGCAAAGTATTTACCAATTTGGCACGTACAAAGTGCGGGCCAAGGAAGAAGAGGAGGCGCAAACCTTGCTGGAAGACGCAAAAGCCTTGGAGAAAGCCGGCTGTTTTGCCTTGGTGCTGGAAAAAATTCCGGCCAAGCTGGCTCAAAAGGTCAGCGAATCTATCGATATACCCACCATAGGCATTGGCGCGGGCGGAAAATGCGACGGCCAGGTATTGGTGATGCATGACATGCTCGGGCTCAATAAAGAATTCAACCCGCGGTTTTTGCGCCGATACGCTGATCTGAGTGATAACATCACCGAGGCAGTACAAACGTACATAGATGATATTAAAAGCGGTGATTTCCCCAGTGAAGATGAAGAGTATAGCTAGGCACTGCGGTTGTAATTAACACGATTTAATTAAAGCTGAAGACAATGAAAGAAACTGAAAACCCGCTCATCTTGGTTTGCAACGATGACGGTATTTTTTCGCCGGGCATTTTGGCGCTGGCTGATGTAGCCGATGAGTTCGGACAGGTTGAAATTATTGCCCCCGACCGCGAGCAAAGTGCCGTGGGGCACGCTATTACGGTGAGTACGCCGTTGCGGTCGCGCTCCTTTCAAATTGACGGCCGATTTCACGGGCAGGCGGTAACCGGCACGCCCGCCGATTCGGTGAAGCTGGGTCACGATCAGCTGCTCGACCGTAAGCCGGATTTGGTGGTGAGTGGTATTAACCACGGCAGCAATGCCGGTATCAATATTTTGTATTCGGGGACGGTTAGTGCCGCCACCGAAGGTACTATTTTAGGTTATCCTTCTATTGCCATAAGCTGCACCGACTTTGACGAAGAAGCGGATCTTTCGGGGGCAAAAAATGCGGCGCGCAAAGTAATTGATTATGTGCTTACCAAAGGACTGCCCAAAGGCGTTACGCTGAACCTGAACGTGCCGGCGGGACCGCTCAAGGGTATAAAGTGGGCGCGGCAGGCCAACAGTCGCTATGTGGAGGAGTTTGAAGGACGCGTGGATCCCAATAATAAATCGTATTACTGGCTCACCGGCAAAATGGAGTTGCTCGACGAAGGCGATGACCTTGACATAAAAGTGCTGGAGAAAGGCTACGCTTCCCTTACACCTATTCAGTACGATATGACCGCCTATTCCCTGATGGAAGAGGTGGGGGATATGGAATGGTAGCATACTCTGCTCTCACTGAATATTTGTAGCTTGTTTTTTTTTGAATATTGCTTCGAAATATTAACACAATCTACGTTCATCATGCATCAACCTTTCAAAATACTCCTGCCTCTATTATTAATCTTCACGGTGGTTTCTTGCAGTGATTTGTTTAACCGCGGCGACGATGGACCGAAACTGCGCATGCAAACCACCGAAAGTCCTACACAAACTACCACCTTTAACGGCGACACCTTAGTGTTTACGCCCTATGTTCCCACTGATTCCCTACCCCCGCGCGATTATCCGCCGTTTACCAGCACCGTTCAGGGCAAGCAAGTACTTATCAACGGTTATTATTTGTCGAGCGGGACGTGGCAACCTGAGGCATCCATAGATAAAAATGGAGATACAGTCACTATTCTTTTACAAAGGGGGGATCAAGGATCTGTTAACTTCATGCCAACGGGGTATTTTTATGATGCCTATATAAACAATTTGGGAAGCAGCCCAATTACCATAAAGATCATTCATCAAGGAGATATGATGCGCGGTATAGAGGATGGTAAGCACGCCGTATTCAGCGAAAAATTTGTGATTGAATAGTATCAGAACTGCAAATTAGTCCTACGCTTAGCGATGCCATCACTCCAAGTGATGGCATCGCTGGTTTTAAATGATTTGTGGTTTCTCTGTTTTTTTGAATATTACTCATAAATATTCATTTAACGCCATTTCATCATGCATCAATCTTTAAAAATACTTGTGCCCGTTTTATTAATCTTCACTGCGGTTTCTTGCAGTGATATGGTTAACGACTGGGAAGTGGGCCCACAATTGACCGTTACTATGGAACCGTACGGGCCAAGCCAGGGCGATACGGTTGATATCGAAAACCTGCCTCCCTTTACTTATGAAACGGGTAAAAATGAAGTGACTATTCAAGGTCAATATATGGCGCCCTCATGTGGTTATACACCAGTGGGTGTATTGTCAAAGGGAGAAATACTCACCATCACCATACGCCGGCCCAAGAATGTAGGCGCTGTTTGCTCAATGCCTGCAGGGTTTCAATACCAGGCAAAAATAACCGATTTACCGAAAGGAAGTTATACGGTGAATGTTCTGCACAAAAATGATCTGCTGTTTTATAAAAGAGGACAGGACCCGAGTAAAAGTTGGCTTAACATGGCTTTCAGCAAAGTGATAACCATTGAGTGACTTACTTGCCCGCGATACCATCGCTGTCACTGGTTGAAAGGCATTTTTAAATCACATTTTGAAGAATAATTAAAAATCTTCAAACCTCATTATTCTTCATTTTCAATTCTTAATTGCTAATTTCAATGCCCTTTCTCCTGTAACATTCTCAGCACATCCAGCCAAAATTGGTTGTAAATAGGTTTACGCTTGTCCTTAAGCCCCAGGTTCATTTGTTCCATGTGTGAGAGGTGCGTAGTGCCCATATGTTCACCCCAAGTTGCACTTGCCACAGATACCATGCCGTCGTTCAGGCCCTCGTGTTCAAAAATATGACGGTTTTGGAAACGGTTCATCACGCCAATGGGATGATCGGTATTTTTTCCTACCGCCGCGCTGTATGAGTAATAGGGAATATCGGGGACGTCGGGCACACGCGGGTTGAAGTTTTCCGTCACATATTCGCGGGTCAGCTGCTGCACCGAGCCCATGGCGTCGCTTTTGGCGGTGGGGTAGGCGTGGTTGCCCATCCAGTCCAGGAAGTTGCCAATTTTGTCGTTAAGGGGCGTGTTCAGGGCCAGTTCGGCAAGGCTGGTACCGCGGTGGGGGGTCACAAATGCTGGTGAAAGAAGCCACATGCGGTGCCACGTTGAGTTGTGAAAGGGCAAAGCGCACATCAAGCCCGCCCATGCTGTGGGCTACCACATTTAACTTTTCAATACCGGTTTGTTCTTTCAGCTTCAGGATGACGCGCACCCAGCGCGCGGCCCGCGTTTCAATTTTGGCGTATGGGAACAATATTGGGAGCAAAGGCCAGAACGTTGTGCCCGCGCATCAGCATGGCCACATCATACAACGGAGCGGGTTTTACCAGTGAGGCAATAGCGCCATATCCGTGGCAGAGCAGTACGGGGTGATTAAGATGGACTACCTCCGGCTCCGGGAACTCATCAAGCTCCAGCTTGGCGCCCCATTTGTCGGTATTTAACGAATCTAGCATAGTTAGTTGGCCGGCGCAATAAGCTGCAGGCCGCTTTTTTGTACATATTCAGGTTGTCCCGGGTCCATTGCAGTGTTTGCTCCGTACCCATGATGATAGCCTTTGGACGCTTACCGCTGCGCGCCTGCTCAATAAAGGTTCGGAAAGCCTGGTCAAACTCCTGTTTATTCATTTCGTCATTTAAAATTAGTGCGCTTCCAACATCTACAAAGTTTAGTGCCAGCTTATTTCCCAGTGTAATGCAGGTGCCTTTATCACCAGCAAAACAGAGCAAATCGGTACCCCGCATAACGTTTTCAATAGGTTCTAACGTAGATACAACCTGTGATGAATTTGATTTCACTACGTTTTCACCGTTATCAGTGCGTGGCCAAATCATCATGCGCGCGTACTGTTTTTGTACATCGTCCCACCAGTCGGGCTCTTGCAATGGCGTAGATAGCATTACCGCGGCGCCCATGGGTTCGCCAAAACTTTGCAGCGTTTCCAATAGGTAGTCATCGGGTTGGCTCTCAAACGCCACAATAATGCTGGCAAAACTGCGCTGCATTTTAAGGTCCTCATTGGTGATAAGTTTAACCGTGCGGATCACCGTATTTTTGTAATCAAATTGAATATGCATGTCGCGGTCGGGAAAGATGACCCGTGCGGGCACATCAACTCCGTAAGGCGCCACGCGCTGCTGCAGGCTGGCATGAAATTGGGTTTTAGAGAAACCCGGTGGCACATGCACGGTGTGGGTCAGCCGATTAAACGCACTGTCAATTTCGGTTGATGAACGTGAAACCTGATGCTCAGAAATGTTGTAGTCCGTCATCGTTCGTTGCAGAAGCGAGTCGGCTTGGCCCAGGTGTTGCAGTGATTTGCTATTGTTGACCGGAGTAATGACTAGCAGCCAGCCGCTTATTACACAGGAGACCAGCAGCAGGCCGGCGATGAGCTTTTTTTTAGTTACTGGTTTCAAAACTAATTTTTTGGTTGATGAAGTGGTCAATAATAGCTGTTATGCCAGAAGATATCTATAAAAAAATGACACCATTTTGTGCGGGCCAAAAGTTTTCATAATGCCGATAATGATTACGAAACCGGCCAAAATTTAGCGATATTGTCGGGCAAATTTGTAATCAGTCACTGTTATGGCTTATAAAGTTCAGCAAGTTACCAGCTCCGATCACATTGACGCCTTTCACGAATTGCCATTTCGGATTTATGAATCATACCCGCAGTGGGCTCCGCCGTTCCGGTTTGAGATTGAGCAGATTTTTGATCCTGAGACCAACGATTTTTTCCAGAAAGGAGAGTGTGAGCGCTACTTGGTGTACAACGGCGATAAAGTGGCGGCCCGCTTTGCGGTAATGAATACCCCCGAGCGCGACCAGGTGCTGGAGCCTACTATGGGTGGCATCGGGTTCATTGAGATGGAAAATGATCCCCAGCTTGCCGAGCGTATCATTAATTTTGCCCAAGACTGGCATCGCAAGCGCGGGTATAATGCCATGCGCGGCCCCATCAATTTTGGCGAAAACGATATGTATTGGGGCCTGCTGGTTGAAAATTACGAGGAACCGCCCATTTATGGCATGTTCTACCATCCGCCGTATTACAAAGAGCTGCTGGAACAGACCGGTGCCGAAAAGCTCGACGATCACTGGAGCTACAAGCGTAACTTTGACAAGCCGCTCCCCGAGCGTATGATCAAAATCACGAACCGCATTGAAAGCAAGCCCGGTGTGGAGTTGCGGCCGATTGATATGAATAATATATATCGCGATGCGGAATATATTCGCCAAATTTATAACGATGCCTGGAGCGATCAGGACATTCGCGAGCGGGAATCGGAGTTTACGGAATTAACCAGCGACACGGTAGAGCAGATGGTGGAAAAGCTTAAGCCGGTGATGATTCCGGATAGCGTGCTGCTGGCTTTTGTTGATGGCGATCCCGCCTCATTTATTGTATGTGTGCCTGACTTAAACGAGGTGTCTAAAGAAACGGGCGGCCGGCTGCGATGGTGGCACTATCCCAAACTGCTATGGTTCAAACGACGCGCCAAGCATTTGCGCACGCTGGTGTTTGGCACGCGGCCAAAATATCGCAAAATGGGGCTGGAAGCATTGACCTTTATTCGGGGTATTGAGTATACCCACGCCGCCGCCCCCAGCCTGGAATACCTAGAGGGCGCTTGGGTGAGCGAAAAAAACTGGCTGATGCAGCGCAGCCTGGAGGCGTTGGGGTGCCATCACCACAAAACGCACCGCACCTATAAGTGGACCTTTTGACTACCTGTGTTGAATCAGATACATTTTATTTTTGTTATTAACGCATGACACAGAGGAGATTAACCAAATAAATTTCAGTTGCAATATGGATGAATTGCTGTTCGAAAAGCATCCTACCCCGATGCTTATTTGTGATTTAAAGAGTCACGAGATCAAGAAAGTTAATAGTGCATTTACCGACTTATATACCTATGAAAAAGACGAAATTGAGAGCAGTAATTTTACATTTTCCGATCTGCAATACTCCGAAAATGGAGCCGGCGACTTAAATGAAAGTTCCGTTGTTGAGCCCCGCAGTTATTTTGAAAATGGGATGCAGCAGCATCAAACCAAGAACGGCGATATACTGCATATAGAAGTCCGTTCTGAGCCCTTTACTTACAAGCAGCAGGAGGCGCGTTTAGTTGTTTTTACGGATGTTAGCGAGCAGAAAAAAATTGAGGAAGACCTAAAGAATTCGCTCCAGGAGAAGCAGGTGCTGATTGAGGAAGTTCATCATCGCGTGAAGAATAATTTGGCGGTAATTTCCGGGCTGCTGCAAATGCAAACCTTGCATGTTGACGATCCCCAGCTGACAAAATACATCCAGAACAGCCAGCTTCGCATCCAGTCCATGTCCATTGTGCATGAAATGCTGTACAAATCGCAGACCCTTTCAAAAATTCAGATGCGAGGCTACGTTGAGAAGCTAAGCACGGTAATTGCCGATACCTTGTGCCCGGACGATAAGGATATAGATATTATTACTGAAAGCGATGCTATTGAACTTAATGTCAATCAGGCTATTCCAAGCGCGTTAATTATAAGCGAACTTATTACTAATGCTTTTGAATTTGCCTTTGAAGGCCGCGAAGAAGGCACCATTTGGGTTAAGGTACTTGCCGATGGAAATATGGTTACCGCATCTGTAAAGGATGACGGCATAGGCCTGCCTGAAAATTTCGAAGAAATGCGCACAAAGTCGCTGGGCATATCGCTGATGGAAAATCTCTGCGCCCAGCTTGAAACCGAGATCGAAATCGATAGCGGAGATTGGGGAACCAAGTTTAGCTTTACGTTTGAGAAGAATGAAGCGCGTGGCTCCAGCAGTTCGAACCGTATTTGATCTCGCTTTTTGTAAGCCTTTTTCTAAAATCCCCGCAATTTAAAGGTTGATATCTCCTCGTTGGGTGTGCTGTATTGATTATAGCGCTATAATAGCCACCCCTGCAACCACTTATATTTTTAAACAGAGGTACTAGGTGTGTTAAAAATTATTTACAATAATTTGTGTATTCTAATATACATTTGTATCTGTAAGTGAATGAAAATCATCTATTTATTAACTACCGGTTGCTATGGAACAGCTTCTTTTCAAGGATCATCCGAGCCCGATGTTAATTTACGATCCGGGAAGCCTCAAAATTCTTAGAGTCAACAAGGCTTTTGTAGAAAAGTATAAGTATACGAATCGTGAAATTGAGGAGAGTGGATTAACGATAAAAGAAATTAGACCACGGGAAGATCTTCCAAAATTAATGAAGATGCTTGAGGATTATGATCCCGACGATATTACTCAGCGGGGTGTGCACCGGCATCAGACAAAAGAAGGCGAAGTGCTGTATGTGCAGGTAACCTCACAGGAAGTAGAATATAACGGAATTGATTGCCGGCTTGTGCTGACTCATGATGTAAGCCGGTCAGTTGAAGCCGAGAGGAGATCAGCAAAAGCGCTGCAGGAATTACGCCATCATATATCAAATAGCCCGCTCGCATCGGTGAAGCTGAATGGCGATTTTGTGATTACGGAATGGTCGGAGCAGGCTGAACGCATATCGGGGTATGGCAGGGAAGAAATTGTAGGAAAAAATATTTTTGATGTTGAGCTATTTACGCCCTCAGAAGAA